>JBNJDH010000419.1:0-3278 GCA_051744695.1 Bacteroidota bacterium
TCTCGCCTACAGAGTGTTCTCCGCTCTCCTGCCAAAGCTCCTCTGCCGACTGATCATACAAGGTGGCCGTGACCTCCACATCCTGGTAGGAAGTATATTGGGTGTTGATGATCGAGACACTGTAATCATCGCGATTAAGCTGAACATTGAACGGTGAGAAAGCCTCCTTTGCCCCGTAAAAGCCGGCATGTGGCTGCTGATACCAGTCGTATAGCTGCCACACAAGGCTGGGCCAGCTCGAATTGGACTTCCATAGCAACATGCCCGTGGAATTGTCCCACATCTGGCGGGTTATAGCCCCAATGGCCGACCGGTAAGCATCGTAATTCTGGAACTGGGCTTTGGCAAAATAATTTTCAACACCCTGCTGGTCTTTCGTCTCAGGCCCCCCGTAATCTTCTCTGATGATGTCATCAAGCGCTGTAAACTTACGAAGGTCGTCCCCGGGGAAGTTGGCAGCATCATGATAAGCCCAGGTGCCATCGACAGGGAAATGATCGCTCTCGGCGTTCTGACCAACTTCAGGAATAAAACGGCGGATGCTTTCAATCACAGGAACACCGCTGGCACCAATTTCACTGCTAAATCCGTGGAGTTTCGAATGACCAAAAAACTCATCGGGCCGAATGGAATGATAAGGACCTCCGCCATGCAATCCATGATTATCCGAAGCTTTCAGATAAAACCGGCCGGAACGTTGATCATGTTCACCCAGCACTTCGTTGACAAGCAAATCTTCACGGGGATTGACTCCTTCATTGCCACCGCACCACATAAAAAGCGAAGGATGATTGCGATAACGTTTCACGATGCCTGAAGAAATGGTCTCATACAAATCCCGGTCGGGCTGGTAGCCTGATTCATTTTCAAAGGTGCCCCAGTAATCATTGAGAAAATCCTGCCAGATCAGAATGCCATGCTTATCTGCAGCTTCATAAAATAATTTGGGGGGAACCCCGGTCGGACCCCATACCCTCAGAGTATTCAAATTGGCATTTTTGGTCATGAGGATTTCCTCTTCATAACGCGAAGCCGGCCAGTTGAGGGTCATATCGAGTACCCAGTTGCCACCTTTCATGAAGATGTCTTTACCGTTAACGGTGAAGATCCGGCTGCCTTCCACACGGGTCTCGACTTCCCGGATGCCATGATTCTCTTCAAACACGGCCACATCTCCCGACTGGGTCTTGGCCGTCAGCCTGACTTTATAAAGATTGGGTTCTCCATAGCCAACAGGCCACCAGAGTTTCGGATCATCAATCCGCAATTGTTTCACCTCATCCTTCTCGAGTGAAAACGATTCCTTTTCACCTGCTTCGATAGAAAACGGAACAGTAAATGAAGTGGTATCCCCGTCAAAAATGACATCCCCATTAAGATCGCCTTCCCTGGACTGAGAAGAATGATTGACCAGTTTCCCGGAGATCACCATGTCGGCAAAACCGGCATCAGGAAGATCAGGATCCGAAGTGATGTATACATCTTCCATCTCAATGTCATCTGTGAATTCAAGATATACATCCTCTGTCAGTCCCATATCCCGGTCACGAATAGCCGGTTGCCAGTCCCAGCCAACAGCGTCCCATTTGGCATAGTTGCGTCCAATGTTGCCGTCGCCCATGTTCACTCCGGGATCTCCAAAAGGCTCCACAGGGGGCACTCCAGGCTCTCCCGGCACATCAACAGGATAAACCGCTACTGCCAGGTGATTTTCCTCTTCTGTCCGGACAAGATCGGTCACATCAAAACGAAACTGCCGTTCCATCCCGACCATTTCGGAAGTATCGGCCAGCATTTCCCCGTTGAGCCAAAGCTCGGCCCTATAATTCAACTCGTTGAACGTGAGCCAGGTTTTCTTTCCCTCCTCAGCCTCATCAATGGCAAATGATTTCACGTACCAATATGGTTTTTCCCAGGGATTCTCACCTTCGATATGACTGTATTGCAAAAGATCATGCTCTTCGTTGAAATCATCATTTATGTCGGGGATTTGCATATTGTTTTTCCCTATGTATGGGTTGGGATAAACCCCGTTTCTGACCAGGGCCGTCAAAGCTGTCGCAGGCAGGGAAGTTTCGTGCCAGTCATTGAGAGAAGCCTCCTCTGTAGAAAGCACCTCTCCCCCTTCCTCGGTCTGGAAAGCAGATCGTACCCGCCAATCATGCCGCAACAATTGCGATTTTTCAGGCAAAGGGGCCAGCGGCCGGTCGTCCACAACAAATTCCTGGGGGTAACCTGCAATTTCGGCCCTGTCTTTGATTCTTACCACCCGCCATTCATTTTCCCCATAAGACAAAGGAAAAGGAACATAAGAGGAAACTTCAGGCCCTACAGAATCAACCTTAACCTGGTTGATCCATATTTCCTGCCAGTCACACTCAACAGGCTCCCACGCCAGCACAGGAGTATTGGTCGCGATGGTATCTCCATCCGAAGGCGTAACCAGCTTTGGTGCATCTTCCGATTGACATGAGGCAAAAAGAATTAAAAACAACAACCCGGATAAAATACGAACGGATTGTTGAATGTTTGGTTGGTGTTGCATAACGAGTTTGGTTTAGATGGTGATACGACTGTATTTTATGTATATATTATTCATTAATTCAACAATTTATGCATTTTAAATATACGATCTTTATTAAAAATTTCGAGGCCAGGACACCTGTTCTCATAAAATATCACCAACAAAAGACAAGATCATATATCCTCCAAACAAGGCAATTGTCGATTAATTCGTCACACGTTTCATCCGAATTCCCTTGACTTCAACCCACAAATAGATCAATAACCGGAGTTTCGAACCAGGGATTACTCTTGATTGAAAAATCGCCATCCCCCTGATCGTCAGTCAAAATCAATACAACATTAGGGTTTTTATCAGTTTGCTGGTTGCATGAAATGACTATCAACAAGGCTGTCAGACCAATTAATTTTTCCATATAGCGGATATTTCCTCTCTATTTTATCTCAGAAATTTGTTTTTCAACGCATTGGTCAATAACATTTCAAAAAAGCGAATCCCTTCCCGAACAAGGAGATATCATGAGAACAATCTTGATTTACGAGCTTTTAAAAACCCAAATTGTCCCCGTAATTAATATGTTTCAAATAATGATTTAACTTCAAATGGATTTCCGGTTATGAGCGACTTATCAGAAGGGGAAAAACGAACGGTTTTGGATTCACCGGGCAGCAAGTCAAAGTAATTGTCACTATAATTCCCATCCATACCGGGAGCACTAATAAAAACGCCTTTGGCCATGTGATCGGTTGTTAAT
>JBNJDH010000420.1:0-3277 GCA_051744695.1 Bacteroidota bacterium
CCGGGAAATTGATGTCTCCTTTCATATCAGACGTTTTAAGGAAATGGCCGGTTTTCTTCAGCCTTATACAGAGCGTTGCATCATCAGCTTCCTGGATGTGTATAAGAAATGCGAACGGAATTTGAAAAATACCACCGTCCGGCGTCCCGAAGCTTCAGAAATTGAAACCCTGCTCCCCGAAATGTACGCCATAGCTATAGGCAATGGCCTTACCCTGGAAACCTGTGCCGAGAAAATGGATGTTACCTCATTTGGAATTTCACCCTCCCGTTGTATAGATGACCGGTTAATTTCAAGGATAACCAATAAACCATTCAGCCCGAAGAAAGATAAAAACCAAAGATCACATTGCGGATGCATTGAAAGTGTGGATATTGGAGAATACAATACCTGCCGCCATTTTTGCCGGTATTGTTATGCCAATACCAATGTTGATGATGTAAAGAAAAAGTGCCGTGCTCATGACCCCGAAGCTTCTGTTTTGACCGGACATGTAGATGAGAGTGATCAGGTGCGGGAAAGGAAGGGAAAACTGTTCCAGGGTCCTGGCTTATAAATTTGACTGATCATTTTCACCTGCCGGTTTTATTTTCGCTTGTAATACCGAACATAATCGATGTAATACTTATGGGGAAAAAGGGAATTGTCAATGCCTTTTTGTCCGCCCAGGTTGCCACCGATGGCCAGGTTGATGATGAGGTAATGGGGTTTGTCAAAGGGCCATTCTTCCACATCGTCCGAAGGTTTTTCAAAGGTGAAGTATTTGGTGTCGTCAACAAAAAACTCCACCCTGTCTTCGAACCACTCCATGGCATAAACGTGAAATTCTTCGTATGGTTTGTTTACATGAATGCTGTCTCCTTTGTTGGTTCCTATTTGGTGGTTGTAGGCTTCCGTATGGATGTTGGCATGGACTTTCTCAGGGTTGAATCCCACATATTCCATGATGTCCAGTTCGCCACATAATGGCCAGCCCACTTCATCAATGTTTGTGCCCAGCATCCAGAATGCCGGCCATGTTCCGCGGCCCTTTGGCATTTTTAAACGGGCCTCCATTCTGCCGTAAAGGAAATCTTTTTTCCCTTTGGTTTGAAGACTGGCCGAAACATAATCTGCCCCTTCACGTTCTTCTCGGTGGGCTTCAATGATCAGGCAGCCATCTTCAATACGACTGTATTTCAATTCTTCTTTTGCGTAAAATTGTTTTTCATTGTTTTTGTAGGGAGGTCCGTACTCATATTGCCATTTGGTTGTATCCGGTAGCCCTTCCTCATTGAATTCATCTGCCCATACCAGCTCCCATTCCTGGGCTTGCAAACTGATTGGAAATAGCGTGATAGCAAAGGAGATGAGCAACATGCGAAGGAGTTGATTGAAAAGTGTTTTCATAGTATTGTTTTTTGAGGTTTTTGTGTGTATAGGCAAAAATAGCCAAAAAATGGAAAAACCAATTTCCCGTGTTTCCTTAAATCAATAGTCCGTTAAACTTTTCCAAAAGCCTGAATTTTAGTCGTTTAAAATATTCGCTTGATTTTTGCTAAAATGCAGATTATTAATGTCATACGATTCATCTTAAATCTTAAATCTAAAAATCTAACGGTCTATTGTTAAATTGGACCTGTTCATAACGTAACAGTTTACCCCGATTCCCCGGGGAAGAAAATGGACTTAATAGGCAAACACTAAAAAATTTGTTACATTTGGGAAAAAGGAAAAACCTGACTTATGGACAATTTTATTACAAAAAGCAGTACAACCGAGATTTTAAAGGGTGTGTTGGCCCTGCTCCTCGGGTTGGTCGTCTTTATTGATCCGGCCCGGGCTTTGGTAACCATTGCTACCTATCTGGGTATTTTGGGCATTATCGGAGGCATTGTGTTAATTGCTACTTCTCTCTGGCGGAAGTACGGTTACTGGCAGTTTTTGCTTTTTCAGGGGATTGTTTTTGCCATCATCGGAGGACTTATCGTTGCCTACCCTGATGTAACAGCGGGGCTGATGGTGTTTTTTGTAGGTCTGCTGATTACTTTCATGGGAGTCATTCAGTTGATTGCTTATTTGCAGGTCAAAGAATTAACCCCTGTGCCTACACTTTCGCTGGTCAATGCCATTCTTTCGTTGCTCATTGGGGTTCTTCTTTTGTTTAATCCTTTCCAGGGGGCTGTTCTTGCCACCCTCATTATGGGAGCTTATGCCCTTTGGTATGGTGTAACGCGGCTTTATATTGCCTGGTTGCTTTACACCGGCAAAGGTCCTTTTTGATGCATTAACCGGGAGGCAGGTAACTTTCAAAAAATCATGGATTTGGCACATCTTTTGATCTTAATCAGGTTGTGAATGAATTAATCAGGTTAAAATAAAGATCAAAGATGGAGGGGCTATGTTACGTTTGGGAATTGTGGTTTTGGCGTTTATGTTTGCGGCAGGGATGAGCGATCTGTCCGGCCAGGACCAGACTCGGGATCAATCAAAGGATGAGCGGTATGAGGAGATGCTCGCATTGGTTGAAAGTGGTGATTTTTTATTTGAGGCTCGTCGTGCCTTTCCTCAGAGGGGGTCATCTGTTGATTTAACGACCCATCATGCTTATATTGAATTTTCGGATAGTACCGCCAGAGCACGACTTCCTTACTATGGAAGGGCATTTCATGTGAATTACGGCGGGCGCGGTGGAATCCGGTTCGAGGGTCAGCTAGAATCCACCGAATTAACCCGTAAACCTGAGCGCCGAAAAATTCTTTACTCTTTTGAAGTCCGTGACGACGATCATTTCCGTGTGCATATGGACATAGGTTACAGTGGCGATGCAAGGGTAAGCATCAACAGCAATAACCGGAGCCATATCAGCTATTTTGGTTCGTTGAGCCATTCTGCCAAGTCAGAATAAATTCTGTGAGATCCGTTTCAGCGTCTAGTCCCAGTTTTTTTCGAAGCCTGTAACGATGGTTTTCTACACCGCGAACCGATATCCCCATTAGTGGGGCTATCTCCTTGGATGTCAGGTTTATTCGCAGGAAAGCACAAAGTCTCAGATCACTGGGTGTTAAATCCGGATATTCGTTTTTCAGGGTCTGAAGGAATGTCTCATGGGCCTGGTTAAAGTTGTACTCAAAAACTTTCCACTCTTCGTCGTCGCCTGAGATGTTGCTGTCGATCTTTTTCGTGAGTTCATGATAAAATTTGTCCGGATACCTTGAGCCCAGTTGTTCTTTCTGACTTTTCAGTTTTTTCTTTAGTTCCATCAGGAATTCATTCTTTTTGGCCATAGCCAGGGCCG
>JBNJDH010000421.1:0-3275 GCA_051744695.1 Bacteroidota bacterium
CAACTAACCTTGATAATCAGGTGTATGGACAGGGTCTCGAATATGAAACAAGAATATTTCATCAAACCTTTTCATTATATCCCTGAATTTGGGGGAGATAACATTTCGCTTAGCGGGACAACATCCGACCCTTTGATGAACTTTTACAACTACAACCGCCTCGTATCCGGAAACTGGCATCTCGAAAACGGCCTTTGGCCCTACACATACCACATGGCCGTAACCATCAATCGCTCCCTCGAGTTGGCAGAAGAAGGCACATCACCAGAGGTCGATCACATTCTGGGGGAAAATTATTACCTCCGGGGATTCCTTTACTTTAATCTTGTGCAAGTATTTGGGCGGCCTTACACACAATCACCCGAAACAAACCTCGGAATACCCTTAAAGTTAACCAGTGACGATGATGATTTCCCCAAAAGAGCCACTGTTGCCGAAGTGTATGACCAGGTCATCAAAGATTTGAAAAAAGGCGCTTCACTCATGAGCCTCAACAAGGACAACATCTATGGCACAAAAGAAGCCGCTCAGGCCCTTTTATCAAGGGTTTATCTCTACATGGAAGAATGGGATAAAGCAGAAGCTTACGCCGATTCGGTGATTCAATCGGGACGATTTTCTTTGCTAAGCACAGATCAATTCAGAAGATATCCCACGTATGTGCCGGAAGAAAATAGTGAAACCATCTTCGCCATTCGTACATTGAAAGACAAAGACCACCTTGGATGGTGGAGTGTGGGAGCTATGTATGCCAATATCAATGGAATCGGATGGGGCGAAATGTATGCTTCAAAACCATACCGGGACTTGCTGGATAAACATCCTGAAGATGCCCGTCATGCCTTTATTGATCCGCAATATGTGGATGGAGACAAAATGTGGCTCATATTCGTGGATGAATACGAGGAAGGCGGACTTACGAAATATACGTTTAGAACGCGGGAAGTTGTAGATGAAGAAGGACAGTGGAAGATATTGAAAGAAGAAGGAGAGGAAAACAAGCCGGCAGAAGATTACGTTCAGACAGAAACCGGACCAGATGGCGAAACTCAACATTATGTGACCTGGGAAGGTGAAAAAGAATATGTGGATGTCGAACCCATGATGGAACAACGACAGGGATATCCCAAATATTATGTCACCAAGTGTTCCGGACAGGAAGATCAGGCCCACCTTTGGTCTCCGGTCGTTTCAAGGCTGGCCGAAATGTATCTCAACAGAGCTGAGGCCCGTTATTACTTAGGTAATGAACAAGGGGCTCTGGACGACATTAACAAACTCAGGAAACGTGCAGGGATTCCGGAGTGGACTTCCGAAAATCAGCCAGACAACAAATCGGTCCTCGACCTGGTACTGGAAGAAAGAAGACTCGAGCTGGCCTTCGAAGGACACAGAAAGTACGACATTTTCCGCAAGGGCCGAACCTTGGATAGACGTTACCCGGGCACACATGACCGCGGAGATGCCAATACAGTAAAAATGACAGTTGAGCCAACCGATCCCGGCATTATACAATACATTCCGGAAAAAGAGCTGGACCGTTATCCCATTTCTCTGGAGCAGAATCCATAAGTCTTTCTTTAGTTTTTAATTTAAAGTTCATTTAACTCATCCGCTGCGACATCATCAACCGAAGATTTTCTTAGTATGTCGCAGCGGTTTTTAAAAATCAGAGAGATCATTAACGACAAACCAAAAAATCGATGAAATTTATTCGATCAATCATCTACAAAACGGGCATTTTCGTTTTTAGCCTAATTGGAACCACAATTCTCGCTTCAGGTGCTTGCAGCTCTGATAGCCAAAACACAAAAAATGAACCCGAAGCTTTTAGTCCCAACGCCATCTTAATTCCAACCGCCGGAAATACATGGATTGCCAACAATACATTCAAAACCACGGATGTCATCACCGATGAAGGCATTAAAAACTGGACAAACACCGGGGATACCTTACGCACATTCTTTCATACAAAAAACAGCGGAAAGATAACAATAGGGATCCGGACTAAAACAGATGCTGAACAAACCCGAATTAAGCTGGCTTGTAACGGTATTGAAAAAGAAGTAGCCATAAAAAATTCAGATTATCAAAAAATTCCGGCGGGAGAATTTAATATATCCGAAAGTGGTTACCATTCAGTTGATATTTATGCGGCATCAACCGAGCAAGGATCACTCCCAGATATTTCAGACATCATCATCGAAGGAAACATCGAATCCGACAAAATCAGTTTTGCCAGGGACGATTTTTACTGGGGCCGCCGGGGACCTTCCGTGCATCTGAATTATGAAGTTCCCGAAAATGCAGGAAACATCAAATATTTTTACAACGAAATTACCGTTCCGGAAGGAGAAGATGCCATCGGGTCCTACTTTATGGCAAATGGTTTTGGACAAGGATATTTCGGGATACAAGTCAATTCAGAAGAAGAACGACGCATCCTCTTTTCAGTGTGGAGCCCTTACGAAACAGATGATCCGGACGAAATTCCCGAAGACATGCGAATAGAACTTCTGCGAAAAGGTGATGGTGTTACAACTGGTGAGTTCGGGAACGAAGGCTCAGGAGGTCAAAGCTATAAGGAATTCATGTGGAAGACAGGAACCACTTATGGCTTTCTTCTCAAAGGAGAACCAACAGGCGATGGAGCGACAACTTTCACTGCCTGGTTTTTCGACCCAAAAGCCGACCAATGGTCTTTAATCGCAAGCTTCAGAAGACCTGATACAGACTCGTGGCTGACCAACCTTCATTCCTTTCTGGAAAATTTTTATCCGGAAACAGGAATAATATCCCGGAAAGTATATTATTCAAACCAATGGATTGCAGACACCCAATTGAACTGGAAGGAACTGACCAGAGCCAAATTTTCGGCAGATGCCACAGCCAGAAAAGGAGCACGATTGGATTATGCAGGAGGTAAAGAAGAAAGTCAGTTTTTCCTGAAAAATTGTGGCTTCTTTGACGAACGAACAACGATAGATTCAAATTTTTCAAGAGAGGCAAACAATAAACAGCCTGAAATTAATTTATCTGAACTTCCATAACTGACAAATTTATACGACATGAAACCACTCAAATCTTTTTCAAAATTAGCCCTGGCTTTGGCATTATTGAGTATGCCAGCCTGCCAGAAGCCTGAACAGGAACAGGAACAAAATAACCAACCCTTCCAGCCTCGTGAGGTTTATGAAACCCCGGAGCGTCCGGAAGGACAATCCGATGTCATTGAACTCCGCGCCGAGCCCATCGATACCGTTCGCATGGCTGTA
>JBNJDH010000422.1:0-3272 GCA_051744695.1 Bacteroidota bacterium
CTCCAGGTATTTCCCGGTTCGTCCGCTGATATACAGGATGTCACCATTTTCGTTAACCAATACCCCGGCTGGCGCAAATTGGCTTAGCAGCAACTGATCAGCATGTGTTTGAATGTTCAGCACAGGTTTATCGGGTTCAGATCTTTCAAAATTTCCTGATTTGGGGCGGGTGAATGAAGAGGGAAAATCCAATAGCGGCGGATTAAAGTTGGCATTTGAACGTTGGAAAATTTTCAGACTGTTGTCAAACGGTGTAAAAAGATGGCTTTGTGTGCCAAGTGTTTCGGAAGTTCCAAGCAGCAAAATTCCTTCCTGGTTAAGGCTGTAGTAAAACAAGCCAAGCAATTTCTTCTGCAATTCGGAATCCATATATATTAACAGGTTCCGGCACGAAATCAAATCAATATTGGTAAACGGGGGATGCATAATGATGTTGTGGGGTGCAAACACGATCATTTCCCTGATCTCGGCATTAATGCGGTATCCCTCTTCTGTTTGGTTAAAATAACGGCTCAGTCTCTCGGGCGATACATCGGAAGCAATATTCTCTGCAAAGAATCCCTTGCGGGCAATATCTACAGCATCGCTGTCGATATCCGAAGCAAAGATCTGTAATGATATTCCCGTGTTCGGATATTTTTCTTCCAATACTTCCTTAAATATGATGGCCAGTGAATAGGCCTCTTCGCCTGTAGAGCAACCAGGAACCCATGCCCTTAAATGTGAATTGGGTTCCATCTTGTTAATCAGGGCCGGGATTCCTTCTTCTTTTAATTTTTCCCAGACCAGGGGATCGCGAAAGAAACTGGTTACACCAATCATTAATTCTTTAAACAGGATATTTACTTCATCGGGATTTTCCTGCAAAAAGTGGACATAAGAATATATTTCCTCAATTTTATGAATGGCCATTCTTCTTTCAATGCGGCGATAGACCGTGTTTTTTTTATACAATGAAAAATCATTGCCTGTCTGTGATCGCAGTAGAATGATGATTTTTTCAAATGCACTTTTATCTTCTGCTTCATTATTCAGGTCTGATTGAACGGCAGGTATATGTTTGAGGAAATCAATAAGTTCGGTAGGCAGTTTTTCGGGGGGGGCTACTATGTCAACCAGCCCGGAATCGATGGCACTTCGTGGCATACTGTCAAACCCGGCTGTTTCAGGTTCCTGCACCAGGATAATTCCGTTTTTTTCTTTTATTGCCCGAATTCCGCTGCTCCCATCGGACCCCATCCCCGAGAGAATGATGCCAACTGCATATCCCTTTTGGTCATCGGCGAGGGAGCGCAGGAAAAAATCGATCGGAAGACGAAGTCCACGAACTTCCACAGGTTCAAACAGGTGGAGCACGCCTTTGAAAATGGAGATGCTTTTGTTTGGCGGAATGACATAGACACAGTCAGGCTTCACTTCCATAAGGTCTTCGATCTGATGAACCGGCATGTTGGAAACCCGTTGCAGCAATTCCGGAAGCATTCCTTTTTGGGTGGGATCCAAATGCTGGACAACCACATAGGCCATTCCGCTTTTGTCTGGTACATTTTTCAAAAATTGCTCCAGGGCTTCCAGCCCACCGGCTGAAGCGCCTATCCCAACGACTGGGAATTGGCCCGGTTTTAATTCAGGAGTCTCTTCTTTTGATGCAATCGCCTTCTTTGTCTGATTTGTGCTCACTTATCTGTACCTTTAATGAAATATCAAAAATATGCATTTATACAAAATATAGCAGTCATTTTCAATAAATCCCTGCTCATCATCTTTTTACTCCATTGCATCCCCGTCATTGAGAACAACGAGATGAAACAATCTTTGTTTGTTCTACAGGGTACCCGTGTTGTAAAGATGTTAAATTTAGCAAGTCTGATAATTATTTTTGTTATATAGTTTCTTAAAAAATTTTCATAATTCCCACTTTTTTGGACAGGCTATTTCTTTATCACCTGATTGGAACAGGCAATAAGGAAATTGCCTGTCCGGTTGCTCACGCCCTTTCAGGACTGCTTTGAATGGATACAATTTAATATATTTCTGGTCACTCGATACTCTATTTTAGCCCTGAAAGGGCTTGCTGAAAAAGTCAGGTAGTTGCAATTTAAGGGAGAAGCGGGCTTTTCAAAGTGCAAAGGTATTTCCCATTTTTTTCGAGACACCTTTCACTTACACATGCTGATATCAGTGATAAGCGTTTCATATCTAAATTTATAAGCGTTTTTCAACAGGCCTAGTTATCCAAATGGCCATATAATGAACCTGATAGACAGGGCGCTATATCTCAAATTCACAAAATAAGGCCGTCGTTGTTTTTCAATGATGGTCTTTATTTCGTGTCTGTCCATAAATTGGGCTTTGTAGACAAACACCATTTCGTTTGCTTCATTTTACACTGCATACCTGATGGCCTCATGCCGGTGAGCCGAAAGAGCAAGTTCCAATTTCAAATAGCCAAAGCAGAAACAATGTGTGAATGATGTAACTGTAATTTTTAATTATGTAATGCTTTTATAGTAGGATTGGCCGACCTTTATTGTAAAATAATTAAACACGTAATATTATGAACAAGTTAAGAATGAGTTTAATCGTCGTTTTAAGTTCAGCCTTCATTTTTGCAGGTTGTTCTTCATGGAATAACACACAAAAAGGAGCGGCCGTTGGAACGGCAGCTGGTGGAACCGCAGGTGCCATAATTGGCAGAGTATCGGGCAACACAACCCTTGGAGCCATTGTTGGGGCAACCGCTGGTGGAGCCACTGGCGCTGTCATTGGACGGCAAATGGATAAACAGGCCGAAGAAATTGCAAAAACAGTGCCCGACGCAAAAGTTGAACGAGTGGGCGAGGGGATTGTAGTAGAATTCAGCAGCAACATTTTGTTTGGTTTCGATGAATCGAACCTGTCAGAAGATGCTAAAACAAACCTTGATAAACTGGTTGTTGTATTGAATAATTATCCTGAAACCAATATTGAAGTTCAGGGACATACCGATAACAAAGGGAGTGAAGCGTATAACCAGACCCTTTCAGAACAACGTTCGGGCACCGTTTCCGCTTACTTGTCGGATGAGGGAATTGCAAGTAATCGTTTAACCATTAAAGGTTTTGGCGAAACATTACCCAAATATGAAAATGAAACAGCCGATGGCCGTACCCAAAACCGCAGGGTTGAATTTTTGATTGCTGCCAATGAAAAAATGATAGCTGAAGCTGAAAATGAAGCAGCAAATTAGTTTTTTACAACTTAACAGTTATGATAAAATGAAACGAGTCCCG
>JBNJDH010000423.1:0-3269 GCA_051744695.1 Bacteroidota bacterium
AGATACTTCCGGAGGAAGACTTCCTGCATTCATAATCGTCAATTTGTCAGGATATATCCTTATCTGAATGTTTGAAAAACTTTGGTAATCACGATGAATCAGGGCATTAATAATCGCTTCCCGAAGAGCTTCATGCGGGTATTCCAGAATATCCCGACGGTGAATCCCTTCAAATTTAATCTCACTTTTCAGATATTTTAAACGAAGGATATCCAGGGTTTTATTCAATTGTTGAAAGAGATTGCCTTTTACGAAATCTGTCATTTTAATGTCTGTTTCGGTAGCAAACTGTCCAATCTTTATGCCGGCATGACTGTAATGACGATCTACTTCATTTTCATTTCCAAAAAGCAGGATCGCTGCACGTTTTAGTTTTGAGTTTTTTGAAAGTTTAAGTTTATTCAGGATGGCAGACAATTTTTGTTCGAGCGCAATTGAAGGAAGCCGGTCGGATGAAAATCGTTTGAAGTCTTCGATTGTTGGTTTATCTAATGAATTTAAATCCAAATCTTCTTCTATCGTGTCATCCCAGGTCACTCCGGACTTACGTAAAATAAAATCCGACAATTCGCTGCCTTGTAACTCCTGCACAGTATTTCCGCTCCTTAAATAATACCTGCCGTTAAAAGAGACAGGTACTGAGACTGGTTTTACAAAAATCTCTATCGTATTATTTTTTTTCAATTCAACTGATGGGATGATACCAAGTTTATGCCGGATAGTATTGGGTATGTCTTCAAGCAGTCTTTGTGTATTTTTCAATCCTACCGGCACTCCATTGTCATCTATACCAATAATTAGAATACCACCGTTACCATTGGCAAATGCCGATAAAACTTTAAGCCAGTCATTCCGCCAGGTTTGTTTATATTCGATTGTTTGTGATTCTTTATTTGCCATTTTTAATTATCCTCATTTGAAAGGTACAATGATAATATGACTTCCCGTTTCCCTGATATACCGGAATTTTGTTCCGCATAATGATCCTGTAAAAGCCGGTTCGGAATATGAGTTTGCAAAACTGCAAGCACTTTAAAAGGGTTAATAAGCTCATCTCCCAAATCGTTCAAAGCTTTTAAGGTATTTTTGGCCGTCTGTTTGGGCAGGCCGCCTTCTTCAAGCTGGGTCAGTACTTTTTTAAGATAGAGTTCCTGATCGTCTGTAAGTTTTTGGGTGTTTTTAAGGGTTGCTTTTAAAATTCTCAGGATGCTCGCCGCGCTGTCCCGGCCTTTTCTTTTTTGTGGTTCAGCCATTTCTTCGGTAGTGGCTATAATGAAAGCTTCTTTGTTTTTATCCAGCAGGTCAAACATATTCCCGGGCAATTTTTTCTGCTGATCTTCCGGGCCGCTGTCAAGAAGTCTTGCGGCTGTCATAAAGTCAAGTTCGGTGGCAATTTCCCTGCTGTCTGCCATAAAAAACTTTTGCAACTTTCCCCTTCGGAAGTATGTAATAAGGGCTCCCTGAATTTCTCTTATTGTTTTTGCAGTGCGGGCTTTTTTAGGCAGGTGTTTGATCTTTTCAAACAGTTCCGGGTTATTTTCGCGAATATCCCGGATTGTGTGCAGATATTTCAATTCGCTTTCTTCCTCGTCGTTATAGCCTTCCAGTGTTTTTGCGGAAGTCAGTCGATCGAAAAGCTCATGGGAGCCGATGGGTTCCCCTTCGGTTAAAAGTTCGGCGTCGCCGCCAAGCAGGGTCAAAAAGGCGTTTATTTTGGCTTCCGCGGCTTCCTTAAGTTTAATCTGATCATTCGATTGCGTGGTAGGGAAAAAATTGCAGGTATAGATTTTGTCAAACGGTGTGTCCACCCGGTTAATACGTCCCACTCTCTGCATCATGCGGGTCGGGTTCCAGGGTATGTCGTAATTAATTACCACCTTGGCGCGGTGCAGGTTCACCCCTTCAGCCAACACTTCGGTTGAAATCAGTATTCGGTGATCATCCTTTCTGTTACGCGCACGGGCATCAAAATTGTCTATAACCCTGTCGCGTACCCATTCGCCCGAATCACCGGTATATAAAAGGGCCCTGCCGGGATATTCCCGGTCAAAATTCTTGTACAGGTAACCCGCAGTTTCTTTTGATTCAGTAAAAATGATAAGATGATTGTTTTTAAGGATACGGTTTTTGGACAGTTCGTCTTTAAATTTCAGAAGTTTCGGATCACGTTTTACCTGTTGCCAGAGTGTTTTAATTTCCTTCAAAATCGCAAGGTCATGTTCCAGGTCTGCTTTCAGGTCTTTTCTGAAATCGCTGCTCTCATATTTTTCAGCCTTACCTTCATCGATCAATCTTTGGATAGCCTCGTCGTCATCGTTTTCCAGCAACTCAAATATTTTTTGCGTGTGTTTTTTACTGACATAAACATAGCCGTTATTCCATTCATTCAGGAACATGGTGTAAGAATTCAGGAATCTGTTCACTGAATTCCGGAACGCGAAGAAACTGCTTTCCAGCCGTTTTACCAGCAGAATTTTCATAAACCTGCCCATATTCCGCTGGGACTGCGCTTCGAGTTGGTCGATCTTTCCTTTGTAATAAAGCATGGGCATGTAGCGCGCGTATCTGAAATGATTGGCGATCAGATCAATGGTTTGGTTGAATATCCTGTCTTCCTTTTCATTGAGTTCATAAAAAAAGGGTGCCGGTTTTTCAACTTGCGGGAATCGTATTCCCTGTTCCTGTAAATCTTTCCTGAAATATTTCTCGATTTCTGTCCGCGTACGGCGCACCATCAGGTATTTCAACACCTTGTCACGTATTTCGCGAGAGTTTTCTTTTACAGTGTCGATGTATTCGGTATAGTCCCTTTTACGGTCAAGTTTTTTGAATTTCTTTTCCAGTTGGTTGAAAAACGATTCCAGATCGGGAAGGTTCGGGATTGTGCTTTTTTTGGCTTTTTGAAACAGCTTCAACAGGCTCAGAATATCTTTGGGTGTATTATTATATGGTGTTGCTGTAACCAGGATAACCCTTTTCCCGCGGCATATCTCCGCCAGTTTTTCATAACTGATGGTTGTTTCAGTACGAAAACGGTGCGCTTCATCGATAATAATATTGGCGTATTTGTCCGTTCCCCTGTTTAAAAGATCGTCTAATTTACCGAGTGATTCAAAATCGGCAGGCACCCTAAAGTCAGAAAACACATTGGGCCAGGAACCCGGATTAGCTTTTTCAAGAAGTACAGGCGGTGCGAGAACAAGCGTCCTGCCATCCAGTTGCCCGGCAAGCATGGCTGAAATATAGGTTTTTCCAAGGCCTACAACATC
>JBNJDH010000424.1:0-3257 GCA_051744695.1 Bacteroidota bacterium
TTTATACTGATGAAACGAGCATGGCAATGATTGCCTCAAAAGAACATGTATAAGTTCTTGCATGCGAGTTCCATCCGACCTTAATAAATTAATTTTATACGGATGAAATTCAGACCTCCTGCATCGTGGCACCTCCTCACCGCCTGTCAATTAAAAATAACTCATATCAATAGTCCGTTAAACTTTTATAATAGATTGTTGCTTAGTTGTTTGGGGTTTCCCCACTCAGTGGGTTAAAAGTTTGTTTTTCAATATTATACAATTCATCTTGGCGGTAGTTTAATTTTGCGTTGTTATTTTACAAACACCAATAAATTTTGGTAACATCCTTAAAGCCCCCGGAGTGGTGCGATCGTATGGTAAAAAAAGTCCCCCAAAAAAACCTGAGCCACGGATGTGGTGACCCTCTTTGCACCCTTAAATTTTTTCTGTTATAGGGACACCCCTGCCGGGGCTTGGGTTATTGATTTTCTGAGTATCAATTACCATACGGTCGATACGGTCGCCCTTGCCAGGGCTTTACAAAAAATCGCCATTTCAAACTACAGCCTCCATTTTTCATCTAACTAAATATGTAAACAAACGAAAATCAATTGTATACAATTTTGTTGGTTCTTTGGTTATGTTGCAAAAGAGAGCAACCTTTTTCTCCACCTTTGTGATTTGAGCTTCGAGCTTTTAGCTACTACTGCCTACTGACTCTGCGGCTGAGCTGCTAAACTCTAAAATCCAACGATCTATTGTCATATAACATACCATTATTTAATGGTTTTATAAAAAAGGTTTTTTCTAATGTTGGCGGTCGTTTTTCAAAATAAATTAGTTTTGTAAATGTTTAATCATATTTCTGTTCTGCGTTTGATAATATTCCGGTTATGAGTTTGCAGGTTTTTTCAGGCATTTTTCTTTTCACTGTATTTTTACTTCCTTCCGGGAAAGGGCAAAACTCTTCTTCCGATTCAGTTGATCATTCCTGTTTTGAGGACACAATTAAAACTTTTCTCCCTGATTCACCCGGAAAGGCTGATTCCCTTGCACAAAATATGATCGATTCGGCTGATAAGGATGAAAGTGATTCCCTGCTTTCCATCGGTTGGTTTTATCGTGCTGAGGCAGCTTATCAACAGGGACAATTTAACCGGGCATGTGAGTATTATGAGCGCAGTGATGGATTGCTAGACAGTACTACCCAGACAACCAGAAAAGCTGTTGTTTTAAACAATCTTGGGTTGTCTCATTATTTTAAAGAAAGATACAATGATGCCCTTGAAGCTTATATTTCTTCGGCCGGGATTGAAAAGGCCCTCGGGAATGACTATGGCTTTGCCCAGTCGCTTCATAATATTGCTCTGATATACGATGAAGCTGGAGATCCCGGTAATGCAGAAGATTATTTCGATCATTCTCTTGACCTTTTTCTGAAAATGGATTCTCTTACTGACGCAGCAGCAGTATATAATGATTATGCCATTTTTTTGAATAACCATGATGATAAGAAATCTGCTCTTGAAAAGTATAATAAGGCTCTTCGGCTTTATGAAAACCTTGGAAATGAAAGTGGGGCTGCCAAAGTAAAATGTAACCTGGGGGCTCTATATCTTTATAAAAAGAGGCATCAGAAATCAGCTCAGTTTCTTGAAGAGGCACATGATTATTTTAAGACAGAGGGAGATAAGATGAATCTTGTCAATGTTTATAGCCTATTGGGAGATTTGTACTATGAGCAAAACAGGTCGGCCCTAGCCGTGGTGTTTTATGACAGGGCCGAGAAAATTGCTTTGCAAAAAGGCTGGAGCCGGCTTCGTCAAAAAAATCTTTATTCTCTTTTTAAAGCTTTGAAGGCTGAGAAGGAGTATGAAGAAGCTGTTGATGTCCTGGAATCTTATACACATATTAAAGATTCATTGATTGTTGCAAATAAAGCCTACGTAAAAGAATCTATTGATGATGAGCTTGAAATTGAGTTAAAAGAAAGGGAATTTGAACTCGAACAGGCCCAACGAAAGGAAAACAGTCTCATGTTTATTATTGCTGGGCTTTTATTGGTGTTGGGAATTACCGGTTGGTTTTTGTATTGGCGGAACCGGCTACTTAAAAACCAAAAAGAAAAACAGCTGTTGCAAAACAAATTGCATGGGGGACAGATGAACCCCCATTTCATTTTTAACACTTTATCATCAGTACAAAGTTACATCATCGAGAAAAATAGTCAGGAGGCCCTGGATTATCTCAGCGATATTGCCCAGTTAATGCGAAAAATTTTTGATGTAACTGAAAAGGAGTTGATTACACTTGATGAAGAGCTTGGTTTTTTGGAAAATTACCTTAAAGTCCAATGCCGGCGTTATTTTCAATCACTCAATTGCAAGGTCAATTCGCGTATTATTTCGGGTTCCAGGTTGTTGATGGTTCCACCCCTTTTGGCAAGGCCTTTGATTGATGTTATTTTCTCAGGTAGTAAAATCCATGGTTCCAAATATCCTGGTATAGAAATTACTTACGAGCAAAAGGAGAATGTGGTTGAGGTGGTGATTACAAATTATGGGGTGGTGATAGGTCGTGATGTTTCATCAGACGGGGTGGAAATGGTGGAAGAGCGGCTTAAATTGTTACACAAACAATACAAAAGGGGGGGTACTCGTGTTGAATTGGTTGACCTTTTTGAAGGTGGATCAATTAACGGGTCCCGCGTTTTTTATCAATTGCCCTTGATTAAAAACCCCAATTAATATTATTTATTTTCGGCCAAAGTCAGCCGGTATCTCCCCCCAGGTTTTGGTGTCCCATTTTAAAACCAGCTGTGAATATTGATTGTTTTTCAGCCATTTTTCGGCTCTTTCGATCAGTTGAAATAATTCTTCTGTTTCAGGTGTTCGCTGAAGTTTACTTCCGCATTTTTTCTTTTTTACCCATCCCAGTGCAATGGATGAATCGGTATAAACGGGGATGTTAAGGTTCCGGCGGTTCAATTCGGCCAGTCCGTGAACTATGCCCAGAAACTCTCCAATGTTATTGGTCCCTCGTTTGAAGGATGCACGAAACCATTCTTTATCGGTTTCTACATGAACACCCCTGTATTCCATGATACCTGGGTTTCCGCTGCAGGCTGCGTCAACTGCCAGACTATTGAGGACGGGGCCTGAGTTTGACCCTTCTGACGCAAATTTTTTGGTTCGGGGCTTCTTCCCGGCTGAATTTTCCATTTCTTTTGACCAGGGATTCTCGTAAGCCTTTTCGGCTTCTTCTTTTGTTTTGAA
>JBNJDH010000425.1:0-3249 GCA_051744695.1 Bacteroidota bacterium
GTCACGCACTTGATCGAGGAACTGGAGAGCATGAGCGCATGCGAACGACGCGAGCTGATCAACCGCCTCGCCGTGTTGCTGGCGCACCTGCTCAAATGGGAGCATCAACCCGAGCGCCGCATCGATATGTGGCTGGTGCTTTCCCGGGAACCCAATGAAGACCCTCTCTATCTGACATTGATGCCTGAACCCCATATGAGCGCCTGGCGCACATCCATTTTGATTTTTCATTATCAGGGACCGGAAAAAGGAGTCGCTCGATATTCCGCAGATAAACCCAGCAAAGGCGGAGGAATGCACAGCATCGGCGGCTGGTACCAGGGGGTATGGAAAGATCCTGACAGGACGCGTTTTGAGAATCTGGCTGATTTTATTAAAGAAATCAATCCTCAGAAAATCGGGATCAATGTTTCTGAGCTTTGGTCTTTTGGAGACGGACTGTCGGTGGGGCTGAAAAACAAACTGGAGCGGGCACTGGATTCCAGATATGTGGAGCGGTTGGTCCCGGCGCACCATCTTTGTATCGGCTGGCTTGAAACGCGAAGCCCGCAGGAATTGAGCGTATATCGCCATATTTGCGGCATTTCGCATGATATCATCCAGGAATTTTTTTCAAACCGGGTGATTGTTCCGGATGTCACCACCACCGAGGATGTCGTCTGGTGGATTCGTCAAAAGTATACGGATTTGGGGCTTGATACCTGGTTTCAGCCGTCTGTTTCCATCATCAGGCGGGAAGCCTGGGCCGGACGTTATTCCGATGCTCCTGATGTTATTCGAAGGGGGGATCTTCTCCGCTGTGATATGGGAATCACTTATCTTGGATTGTGTACGGATATGCAGTGGAGTGCGTACGTGTGCCATATCGGAGAGGACGACGCACCCAAGGGATTGAATGATGCTTTGAAGAAACTGCATGAACTGAGGAAGATCTTCTTTAATGAATTTAAAGCAGGACGAACAGGAAACGAAATCACGGAAGCCACCATGGCCAAGGGAAAAGCTGCCGGTTTGAGGCCTTTGGTTTATACTCACCCCATCGGCACTCATGGTCACGGCGCCGGGGCTTCTATGGACTCCCGGCCACCCCACCGGGCGCCGGAACAATATAAAATGCGCGGAGAATATCCGCTTTATCCTGATACGGTATATGCCATTGAGTTCAGTATAACAACAAATATACCGGAATGGGACAATCAGGAGTTGACCCTCGGCTTTGAAGATCAAGGTGTCTTTACTGAAGAGGGGATGGCCTTGGTGGACGGTTACCAGACAAAATTCTTGTTGATTAAATAAGGCTGTATTCGGTCAGCCGGCCTGATTCGTTACAAAAACGCATAGCCGGTTCTCCATTATTTCAATCTCTTTGCGGGTTGAAGAAAAACAAGAGGTCTCTGAGTGCACCATCCCTAGTGTCATGTCAACTATGATGTGTCGTAATATTATGTTATACTATCTTCATAATCATCCATGGAGGATTGACTATGAAGAAGTATATTGTGACGCTTACCAAAGAGGAAAGAGAGATTCTTAATCAACTTGTTTCCCGGGGTAAACACAGATCACAAAAAATTCTCAACGCCTTGATTCTTCTCGGATGCGATGAGGGGGAATTCCAAAAACACCGGGCAACCAATGAAACTTTGGCCCGGATACTCAACATCAGCATGAAAAAAATCGACCGAGTCAAGAAACGATTTGTTGAGGAAGGATTTGATATCGCTCTCAACGGCAGAAAAGGAAACAGGGTCTATCCCAAGAAGGTTGACGGGGATTTTGAAGCCCATCTGGTGGCGTTGAGCTGCAGTGATCCGCCGGAAGGCTTCGGCCGCTGGTCTTTGAGATTGTTGGCGGACAAGGTTGTCGAACTCAATTATATCGACAGCATCTCTCATGAATCGGTCCGCCGCATCTTAAAAAAAACGAACTCAAGCCGTGGCGCCGGAAAGGATGGGTGATTCCCCCGGAACAAAGCGGCCGGTTTGTCGCCCATATGGAAATGGTGCTGGATATCTACAAGCGTCCTTTAGACCCTCTTCGTCCGGTTATCTGCATGGATGAAACACCCAAGCAGTTGATAGCGGAAACAAAGAAACCCCTGCGACCCATGCCCGGTAAAGCGGCCAGACACGATTATGAATACAGACGCTGCGGTGTGTGTAATATTTTTCTCGCTTATGAACCGTTGGCTGGAAAACGCATCGTAAGCGTCACGGACAGAAAAACCAAAAAAGACTGGGCCGGGTTTCTCGAAGAGATAGCTGGGCAATACACATCTGCGGACAAGATAACGCTTGTGATGGACAACCTCAACACGCATGAACCCGGAGCCCTTTATGAGACATTCAGACCGGAACGTGCGAAAGAGATTTGGGACAGGTTTGATTTTGTGTATACTCCAAAACATGGGAGCTGGTTGAACATGGCGGAAATAGAGCTGAATGTGCTCACCAGGCAGTGCTTCAATCGAAGAATCGATAACATGGAAAAGGTCCGATCAGAAGTCCTGGCTTGGCAGAATTATAGAAACAATAAAGACTCCAAAGTGAACTGGCAATTCACAACGAAGGACGCTCGCATCAAATTATCACGGCTTTACCCGACAGTTGATGCTTGACATGACACTAGTAACACTCGCACAGCGAGCCGACTGAAAAGACCGAATAGAATGAGAAGACTTAGCCTGAATAATTCAGGTTAGATAGACCCAGATGGACGATAGACTAAAAGAACGCAATAAACGCGACGAGGATCATTGTTATCGTTCGCGGTGTGTTTTCTGCAGGCGCCTCGTATCTGCGGTCGTCCCCGCCCGCTCATCAGCCAGGCTTGGAAATCGATGCCTTTTTAAGGAGCTAATATGCCCTCAAAAATTTTAGTGATCAATGGACCGAATATGAACCTTCTTGGACACCGTGAAACGGAGATCTACGGATCAATGTCTTTGGATGATATGGAAAAAAGTTTGAAAGAAATGGCCGGCCGGGAAAAATCGGACATCGATTTTTTCCAATCCAATTTTGAAGGGGAAATTTTGGAAAAACTGCATCAGGCCCGCGGGCGGTATCAGGGGATAATTATCAATCCCGCCGGGCTTTCCCACACGTCTTATCCCCTTCTGGACGCCATTCGTGCTCTGGAGATTCCTGTGATTGAAGTTCATATTTCCAATATTTTCGCCAGGGGTTCGAAACCCAGTGCAAGGCAGCGCGCTCAGCGGGAAAACCCACGGTTCCGACCCAGCTGGGC
>JBNJDH010000426.1:0-3245 GCA_051744695.1 Bacteroidota bacterium
GAGGGCATGGATTACAAAGGATACAACATTGCCATTCATGAATTCGGTCACAACGTGGAGCAGACCATTTCTCTCTATGACGTGGACCATTACATGATGAACGGTGTTCCCAATACGGCTTTTACCGAAGCGTTGGCTTTTATCTTTCAAAAACGCGATCTTCAGTTGCTGGATGTTGAAGACCAGGATCCAAAAGCGGAAGCTCTTGAAACGCTTGATGTGCTTTGGTCGGCTTACGAGATCATGGGAGTTTCGCTTCTCGACATGCGGGTCTGGAAGTGGCTTTACGCGCATCCTGACGCGACTGCCGGGGAGTTGAAAAACCAGACCATTAAGCTTGCCCGGGAGATATGGAACGATTATTACGCCCCGGTTTATGGAATGGAAGATTCGCCAATTCTGGCTGTTTACAGTCACATGATCAGCAATCCGCTATATCTTTCGAACTATGCCTACGGCAATATTATTGAATTTCAACTGGAACAGCATCTTGAAGGAAAAGACTTTGCCGGAGAGATTCTACGGATTTTTCAGCAGGGACGACTGACACCGAACGAGTGGATGCGTCAGGCTGTGGGCTCACCTATAGATGTGCAACCCATGCTGGAAGCTGCTGATGAAGCTTTGAGGGAAATTTGAATTACCCTTGGTTTTAAGACGAATGGATGTCAGCCTCGTTTGTCAAATAAATTTGTGGCCCTGTGGTTTTTATATTGACAAAAGGAGTAATTTCCGATAAATTGCTCCTGAAAATATGTAAAATCATAAAACAAAGGGCCATGAAAAAAACAATCCAGTTGCTTTGCGTTTCAGTTTTTTTGTTGTTTTCAGTTCCCCTTTCCGCCCAGGGCTTTCTGGACCGGGTCGCCAAAAAAGCTTCAGAAAAAGTCGAGAAGAAGGCAGAAGAACGGGCTGAACGAAAAATGGATGAAAAAATTGATGAAGGATTCGACAAAGCAGAAGAGGCTTTGGAAAGCGAAAAAGAAGAGCAGGGCCAGTCAAAAGCTTCTGCAGAAGAAAGAAATCAGCGCCGGCTTGGCACCATGATGAAAAAAATGGGGGTCTCTTCTGAACCCGTTTCTATTGCTGACCAATACACCTTTTCTTCACGGATGAAGATGCGTTATCAAAATATGGACAGCGATGGAAAAATGAAGGATGAAGGAGAAGTTGTGACTTACATTTCTCCGGGCGATAAGAATTTTGCTTATGAGTTTATATCCGGTACACAGGAAAAGGTGCGCGGTCGCTCTTCTAAAGGCACTTTTATTATGGATTATGCCAACCAGGCTACCATCATTTTGTCGGACGAAGATGGTGAAAAAACAGGTGTGGTTTATGGGCTAAAATCGTTTAGTGATGACAGTGCTGCTGATGAAGATGACTACATGGATGACTACGTGGATGACTATGAGGAAGACGTTGAGTATTTAAATGAAAATGTACGGAAAACAGGGCGGACCAAACGAATCCTGGGGTATAAATGTGAAGAATATGAATTTTCATCTGAAGAAGATGAAGGGAATTTCTGGGTGACCAGGGATGTGAAGTGGAAAAGCAGGGATACTTTCGGGACCATTTTCCGGTCGGCCATGTATTCGCATGGCATTTTTAACGGGTTTTTGATGGAGAGTGAAAGCCGCGACAAGGAAACCGGGGAGATCAGCCGGATGCAGGTGACTGAAATTGATGAAAAAACCAATATGGCATTTACGCCCGGCGATTATGAACTGACCAATTTAGGGTCGATTCAATTTGGTGAAGAAATGGCAGAGGAAGAGCCTTTTGAATAAAACATTGGATTCAGTCAGGGCTTCACTTCAGATGAAGCCCTGACTAAACTTTACTCTCTTCTGATGCTCCCTCGGTAATATGAAAAATAAATTCCCGCTACTGCAATCACAGCGAAAGTGATGAAGCCATATTTCATGGCGGTTAAAAAAATTGCTCCATCTACCATTTCCACGGTTTTGCCGCCAAAAAGAAGAGCAAAAAAGAATGTGGCTATGGTCATGCTTGCAATCTGACCTACTACCCGCATGGTGGCTGCCGTTCCTGATGCCACGCCATACCTGGATTTGTCTACCGAACTCATAATCGTATTCATGTTGGGTGACGAGAAAAAGGCAAATCCCAGTCCTACCCATATCAGCAAAGCAATGACCAACCAAAGCGGGGTTGATGCACCCAGAAAGGCAAATGCTGCCAGTCCTGCTGTGCACATAGCCATCCCGATGGTTGCCAGATAACGGGGCTGAATGCGATCAGACATTCGGCCGGCAAGGGGTGAAAAAACGGCCATCATGACAGGCTGGGCCACCAGTGTCATGCCTGCTTCACGGGGAGAAAGATTCAGGATTTTCTGCAGATACAAGCTAAGCAGAAAAACTATGGCAAATGTGGCGCTGTAATTGATCAAAGCAGCAATATTGGAATAAGCAAACAGCCTGTTTTGTGTAAAAAGTCGGGTGTTGATGACCGGACGGGATGACCTGCTCTCCACTTGCCAGAAAACAATCAGCGATATCAGGCCAACCCCGATCAGTATCCATCCTTTGATGTCCGGAATTACCGATGATCCGTAAACCATTGCTGTCAGTCCGACAATGTAAAATATAAGTCCGCCAAGTCCCATTCCCACGTTTTTGTTTTGTTCTTTTTTTTCATCTCTGCCCAAATAGAGAAATGTGACTGCGGAAACCATGACACCTAAAATCATAGCGGTGTAGAATATGGAGCGCCAGCCCAGGTATTGAGTAAGGAACCCTCCGAAAAACGGGCCGAAAGCCAATCCCAGATAAACCGCTGAGACCGAAATGCCAAGAACTCTTCCTTTTTGTTGGGGAGGAAATGTCGATACGAGAATAGCCGGCCCTGTCGTGCTGGTCAGTGCAGCGCCTCCGCCTTGTAGCAGACGGAAAACAATAAGCCAGGTACCCGAGGGGGAAAGAGCGCACAGCAAAGATGCCAGGGTGAAGATTACTACGCCCCCTTTGAACAGTCTTTTGATTCCGGTCAAATCGCCCCAGCGGCCAACCGGCAGAAGCATGATGGCCATGGCAAGTAAAAAAGCTGTGACCACCCAGCTCAGGGTGACAGCGTCCAGACCAAAGCTCTCCTCAATAGCCGGCAGGGCTATGTTGATGGATGATATGAGAAATGTTCCCATAAAGGATGTGATGGCTACGATGGCCAGTATGGAAAGTTGTTTTTTTGTCCAGGGCATCACGGAGATTTTTTGTCTC
>JBNJDH010000427.1:0-3231 GCA_051744695.1 Bacteroidota bacterium
GAGATCATCACCATCGGCGATGAATTATTGATCGGACAGATTGCCGACACGAATGCCCGTTTTATGGCTTCCCTTCTGTCGGATAATGGGTTTGATATTTACAGAATCACTTCTGTGGGAGATCTCGAGGAAGATATTGTGTTAAGTTTGGGAGAGGCGAACCGGCGGTCAAAGTTCGTTTTTATTTCCGGTGGCTTGGGACCCACGAACGATGATGTAACAAGAAATGCCATTACTCAATATTTTAAATGTCACTGGGAAGAAGATCAACGGATGCTGAAACGTATACGGGAATTTCTTGCTAAACGCGGTTATTCAATGACCGGGATGAACCGTGAACAGGCCAGAATACCACAGGGGGCCGGATTATTTATCAATCGCATAGGAACCGCTCCAGGAATCTGGCTAACGCGGGGAGATACCCACTTTATCTTCCTGCCGGGCGTTCCTTTTGAGATGAAACAATTGATGGAGGAGTCAGTTATACCGCACTTGAAAAAAGCCTTTATAAAAAATATTTACAAGCGAAAACACATTATTACCCAGGGAATACCCGAGTCTTACCTGGCTGAAAAATTGAAGGTATGGGAGCAAAGTCTGCCCGCTTCTTTGAAGCTGGCTTATCTGCCTTCTCCCGGTATGATCAACCTGAGGCTAAGCGGTCAGGGAGATAGTCCTGAAGCTCTAGAAGAATTGCTCAACGAACAAATTGAAAAGCTGAAGCCAATCCTGTCCGAATACCTGGTACATGTAGGCGAGGAGTCCCTGGAAGAAATACTCGGCCGGTTGTTAATCGAGCATGGGCAAACCATATCCACGGCTGAAAGTTGTACCGGCGGAGCCATCTCTTCAAGAATCACCTCCGTTCCGGGAAGCTCAGGCTATTATAAGGGTTCGGTGGTTGCCTATTCCAACGAACAAAAAATCAAATTGCTGGGTGTTCAGGAAAAAACCCTTGAAGCATATGGAGCAGTGAGTAAAGAAGTGGTTGAGAATATGGCGGAGGGGGCGCTCGATCTCCTGCAATCCGACTACTCCGTAGCGGTTTCCGGTATAGCCGGACCGTCTGGAGGCACTGAGGAAAAACCCGTGGGATTGGTTTGGATAGCAGTCGCCAGTAGTGAAAAAACGGTTTCTCATAAATTTCTCTTCGGCAATAAAAGGGACATGAATATCCAGAAAGCCACAAATACGGCTCTGAACATGGCTAGAAAAATGGTGTTGCACGAATATTGAAAAAAGTACCGGGATAATTTGAAAATTTGAAAAAAAATAACGTAATTTGCAAACCGTTAAAAAAATGTAAAACATACAGATATGTCAAGAACTTGCGAAATAACCGGGAAAAAGGGGCTTGTGGGAAACAGCGTTTCACACTCCAACAAGAAGATGAAGCGGGTTTTCCATCCGAATCTTTTTAAAAAGCGCTTTTATCTTTCAGAAGAAGATCGTTGGATCACACTGAATGTTTCAGCTTCAGGGATGAAGATCATCAATAAGAAAGGCCTGAAGGCTGCCCTGGAGGGAGCTAAGAAAAATGGGTATATTAGAAATTATTAAAATTTGAACATATATGGCTACCAAGAAGAAAGGTGACAGGGTACAAGTGATACTGGAATGTACCGAACAAAAGAAAACCAATGTGCCGGGGATTTCAAGGTATATCACAACAAAAAACAAAAGGAATACATCGGGGAGATTGGAGTTGAAAAAATATAATCCCTATTTGAAAAAAGTAACGGTTCATAAAGAAACAAAATAAATCATTGAGTTATGGCTAAGAAAACAGTTGCATCGGTTCAAGCAGCCGGAGGAAAAGATTTCATCAAATGCATTAAGGCTGTCAAAGATAAGCGCAAAGGCAGCTATTCTTTCGAGCAAAAAATGGTACACAAGGATAATGCGAAAAAGTTTTTTGACCACGATTGATTAAAAGGTTAAGCATTATCATAACTCTTTAAAAATAAAAGCTTTCTTTCATTAAGGAAGCTTTTGTTTATTTTATTATTTTTGCGCTTTACATTCAATGAATTAAATTCCTCTAAAATGGCAATATTTGGTGTATTTTCAAAAGACAAGGAAAGACTCGAGCAGGGTTTGGAAAAAACCAAGGAAAGTGTGTTCAAGAAGCTTGGAAGGGCAGTTGTAGGAAAAACCAAAGTTGACGATGAAGTCCTTGACAACCTGGAAGAAGTACTGATTTCATCGGATGTGGGAGTGAATACGACCCTAAAGATCATCGAAAGAATTGAAAGCCGTGTTTCCCGCGACAAATATCTCAATACAAGTGAATTAAAAACCCTTTTGAGAGAGGAAATCTCTGGACTTTTAAAAGAAAAAGAACCGGAACTGGATACATCATTTCAGGCAAATAACGGACCGTATGTCATTATGGTAGTTGGCGTCAACGGGGTTGGCAAAACTACCACCATTGGCAAACTGGCCCATCAATTCAAAAACAGTGGTAAGAAAGTGGTTTTGGGCGCCGCCGATACCTACCGGGCTGCTGCCATCGATCAGCTTAATATTTGGGCTGAACGGGTTGACGTGCCACTAGTTAAGCAACGAATGGGTTCCGACCCGGCCTCTGTGGCCTACGATACCCTAAGCTCGGCGAAATCCAACAATGCTGACGTGGTGATCATTGATACGGCGGGACGTCTGCATAATAAAAGCAACCTGATGAATGAACTCGCAAAGATCAAGCGGGTAATGAAAAAGGTTATACCCGATGCTCCGCATGAGGTGCTTCTGATCCTCGATGGTTCTACCGGACAGAATGCCTTTGAGCAGGCTAAACAATTCACCAAAATAACCGATGTAAATGCCCTGGCACTCACCAAACTCGATGGTACGGCCAAAGGTGGTGTGGTCATTGGTGTTTCCGATCAATTCAACATTCCTGTCAAATACATTGGAATAGGAGAAAGATTGGAGGATTTGCAAATATTTAACAGGGAAGCTTTCGTAGATTCCCTGTTCAAAGAGGAAAAATAAGGTGAAGAAACCCAAAGTCAACATCATTACACTGGGATGCGCCAAAAACCTGGTTGATTCTGAATATTTATCCTGCCAACTTACGCTGAATGGCTATCAGGTAAGCTTCCAGGACTCCGTTGCCAGCGACATTACCATCATCAATACCTGTGGCTTCATCAACGATGCCAAACAGGAATCCATCGAGACGATCCTGGAGTACGCTGATAAAAAAAAGAACAGTAAACTTTCCGC
>JBNJDH010000428.1:0-3214 GCA_051744695.1 Bacteroidota bacterium
ATTACCAGCTAAAACATTGAACAACAACACGATTAAAATAATAGTATTTTTCATATTCTTTAATTTAATTTACGTTAAAAACTTCAAATTTATTAATTTGTGGTTTTCCTTTCGATTCTATAATGTTTAAACGAAAGGCTGAAACTTCCATATTTTCAAACTGGTGAATAAATTTGTGTCCGATACAGGAACCTTCAAAAATTGTTTCCCAACCATCAGGTGTTTTTCCTTCGAGTACAAATTTCCTGACGCGTTCTCCTTTGGCAATACCTTCCTGAAGAATAATGTGATTTATCTCCTGATTGTCTTTTAAATTGATTTTAAGTTGACTTCCCTTGCCTGATGCTGTTGCGAGCGGGTTTGAAAACCGTCGCTTTATTTCATCGCCCCACTCTTTCAGCCGTTTTACATCAGGTTCAGGCATCAGGCCATCCGGATTGGGAGTAAGTCCGAGGATAAGTGATGTATTGTGGCCCACCGACTTGTAGTACATATTCATCAAATTTTCAATCGGGAAAATATGTTCCTCATCGCTTGGTTCCCAAAACCATTCGTGGCGGCCATTGTATCCGCGGAGCGGGGCATCACTCATGGCAGGCATGTAATAGTTGCCATCCGGGTCGCCTTCTTTTAATAACTGAAAATTGTTTTTAAAAATTACTTCCTGATTGGTTGAATGTGAATACGGAAAAGGAAAAGTTCCCCAGCTTGGATACGGAACAGTGCCACTTTCGCTGCCGCCCCACCGAATGTCGGCGCGCTGGGTGTTGTGGTAAAATATACAGTTGTCCTGGTATTTTTCAAAGACACTTAAAACATCCGGGCCGCCTTTCTCAGGTCCGTGGGCACCGCCATCGAACCAAACAATGGCCAAATCTCCATAACGCGACGTGAGCTCTTCCACCATTCCCTCGCACATCCGGTTATAATATTGCTGCCGGTTTTCTGCAAACTGGTTGTCGCCATTCACAAAAAAATCGTGGATGCCATAAAATGAATTCCAGCGAATACCAATATAGATTCCTGGTTGAACTCCGTATTTCCGGCACGATTCTACAAAATCTTTCACGATATCGCCTTTTCCGTCACGCCATTTTACTGCCTTCAGGCAATACGGATTTACATCGCTCTGGTACAAAGCAAAACCAGTTTCATGGGTAGCAGTTAAAATGGCAATTTTAAACCCGGCATCTTTAATGGCTTTTATCCATTGATCGGTGTTTAATTTTTCAGGATTAAAAATATTATAATCGGCAATCGGTGTAATCCGGTTTTTGTGCTGGTTGTATTTTTTTCCGTCAAAAACATGCAGGTCGTAATGGAAAACGGCTACCAGTTCGGCATTTTGCCAGGTTAACTGGGCCTGAGTTGGAATAGGAACATCAGTCTGCGCAAAAGCCCCAATTGCAAACAAGTATATCGATAAAATAATAAAATATTTTTTCATGATAAAAATATTTTTCAAATTTAATGAAGTTTATAAGCTAACAATACTGATTGCAGCAAATTCCAATAACCGCGGCTCACCTTTCGATTCAGAAATTTTCAGACGTAATTCAGATGCATAAACCACATCAGGGAAGTTATTTTTGCAACCCGATTGGAAAACAGCAAAGAAGGAATTTAGGATTTTCAAAATAAGAATTAGACAGCCTGAAAGGAAGTCATCAAAGAAATCTTAAATCATTTGGGCAGTTTAAACCCATAGCCCAAAAACGAGCCCTGATCGAATTACCGGCAACTCTTTACATTCTACTCACTTTTAACGCAACGAACGGAAAATCCAAATCCTTTTGCCAAATCCGGGCCTCCACGGAAAATCCTAATGCGTTCAGCCCAAAGTCCTCGTCCCCCAGCATCAGCGTTCCAGAAAACAGCCTCTATGCCCAGCATCCGAAATGTATTTTGCTTTTGAGATTCATAATTGGGATTTCCGGTACGGTAACCTGCCGGTAAAGCAGAAAAACCGGTTTCATTTGATGCTCCTTTGTTCGGTGATTTCCATCGCGGATGAGGTGCAGGTGCTGTTCTTTCTGATTTTAATTTTCCTGCAACATTTCCCCGCCAGCTAAATTTACCAGCCTCTTCTTCCGACATTCCCAAATACATTTCCAACTGTTTCCATTCCTCATCGGAAGGAATATGCCAACCTTTGGGCGCAAGCCCACGTGAATCATTTACTGCAGGCCAGTTATACAATTTGCCATAAATTTTTCCGGTATCGGAATCATTTTGGTACCAGCACCATGCCGGTTCTTCATTTTTAAAGGCTTGTTCCCATTCTTCAGCCGACTGTGCTTCTTTTATTTTATCCCCATTTCGAAAAGATGAAGCCGAAAGATTTTCAGCCATCCAAACCTGATTTCCAATTTTAACAGTCAGATAAACATTACCATCCTGGTCTTTTAACTGTTCACTTTCCGCATTGTTCGGACACTGGGTAAATGCTGAATAGCCAACCAGAATGAATATCGTTTCGGTGAGCCATATGAAAATTATTTTCTTCATCTTTCTGTTTCTATGTTCTTCTTAAACAACTCACACCATGATGATTTGTTTATAATAATCTCAAAATGAAAGAATAGCATTTCAAGCCGGGGTTAATATTCAGGAACTAACCGAATCGCAGCACCCCTTCCTGAAGCGAGCGTCAATTTAAGGACCCTGGCAGGACTGATCTTAATAACTTCAACTTTATAATCACTTGTCACTTAACTGATTTCTTTATCAACATGAACTTTCAATTTAGCATTTTTATCCGGGGAGGTCAACGATAAAACTTTCTGAGCCCGGGCGTCAGGATTAAAAAATAAAAATATTAAAAGACATAATAGCCAAAACCTGTATGTATCTTTAATTTTCATATTAATTTTTTGGAATAGGCGGTTAGACCGCTGTTGTTAAATTATTTTTATTCAATCTTTTAGGTTCACTTAAAACCATCTTTTTTAGGAGTAAATCGAAGATTGACCCCTTCATTGCACGTCTGTTATACCGAAAATGGTACTCGTCAAGATAACCTTGCAGCCTTTCCTTTGAACAATGGTGATGTATTCCTCGCAACCAACCCTGAATGTTCATTATGTGAATATGTAGTTGTTGCATACCCTTTCCTTTGTCCGAAGGTATCTGTTCCAAGTATGGATAGTCCTTTTTCAATGGCAAATACCCTTTCCAAACGTCAGTAATAACGTGTGCATCTTTGCTGATATAT
>JBNJDH010000429.1:0-3213 GCA_051744695.1 Bacteroidota bacterium
GCCCGCCTGGGATGAATTGACCAAGGCGGTCGCGGCGGTGCCGCCGTTGGGCAGACAGGCCCGTCCGTTTTCCGGGCCTGCCTGGCGGTTCATGAAAAAGAAACATCCTGGTTTTTTGAATTAGAACCACTAATGCAGATTGTTCCTTTTGTACAAAACGGCAGACAGGCCGGCGGATTGAGGAAAGCCAAAATGGGGGACTTTAATACGAATAATATTTACTTTTTAAGGTCGTATTGAACTCGCAAATGTTTCAAATAGAAAGCCTTTATGCTGGTTTGAGAAATCACAGCTATATGCTCGTTTCACGGCCTCGCGCAATGGCCGGAAATTTTGGCTTTCGCGGGCCTGCCTGGCGGCAAATGAAATGGATGTTTTCAATTTTTCAGCAAAAAACTTTGAGATAGATAGGTTTTATTTCATAAAATGGCAGACAGGCTGATAGGTTTAAACGGACTAGACCTTTTTGGTCCTTTTTGGGGCAATGCCAAAAAGGACAATGAAAAGAAATTAAAAGTGAAACTGCTGACTTTTTCAGCAAGGTTTGTTCACAAAGTTCAAAATCAAAAAATATTTATGAAAATCGCAATCCTCTCACCCGTAGCCTGGCGCACCCCGCCACGCCAGTATGGCCCCTGGGAACAGGTGGCATCCAATATAGCAGAAGGGTTGGTCGAAAGAGGCCATGATGTAACCCTCTTTGCCACCCTCGATTCCCGCACCCATGGCCAATTAGATGGCATTGTGCCCACCGGTTATGAAGAAGACAAAGAAACGGATCCCAAAGTGGCCGAATGTCTTCATATCAGCTACTTGATGGAGAAGGCCGGGCAGTTCGATATCATTCACAACCATTTCGATTTTTTGCCACTGACTTATACCGGATTGATATCCACGCCTATGGTGACCACCATACACGGCTTTTCATCACCCCGTATTGTCCCGGTTTACAAACGGTACAACAGCAACAATTTTTACGTATCCATCAGTCATTCCGACCGGAATCCGGAATTGGAATATGTGGCAACGGTCTATAATGGCATTGATGCACATGATTTTACGCTGAACAAGGCCCCTGAGGATTATTTGCTCTTCTTCGGGCGCATTCATCACGACAAGGGAACCCGGGAGGCCATCGAAATTGCCCGTAAAGCCGGGAAGCGGCTTGTGATTGCCGGTATCATCCAGAACCGCGAATATTTTGATAAGCACGTGGTTCCCCATATTGACGACCGGAATGTGGTCTTCGAAGGGAGTGCTGGCCCTGAAAAACGCGACCGTTTGTTGAAAAACGCCAAAGCACTCCTTCATCCCATTAATTTTGAAGAACCTTTTGGATTGAGTGTGGCCGAAGCGATGTTTTGCGGAACCCCGGTAATTGCTTTTAACAAGGGGGCAATGCCCGAGCTCATAAAAGACGGGTCCACAGGATTTCTGGTTCATTCTGTCGATGAAGCCGTCTCAAAAGTGCCCGAACTTGAAAACATCGATCGGCGGTATTGCCGGGATTGGGCTGCAAGCCATTTCAGTTGTGACAAAATGGTGGATGATTATGTCCAGGTTTATGAGGGCGCGTTGGGAAAAAGTTTGTAATTCACTATATTTACGATGCCAACGGGCAAAAACTGGCCAAAACCGCCCCTGACGGAACAAAAACCTACTATGTCGGAAATTTCGTTTACGAAGGCGATGAGTTAAAATGCATCATCCACAGCGAAGGCAAGACAGACATGAGTGGCGGCACCCCGGTTTACAGTGTTGTTTTAAGCTTGACACTGCATTTATTTTATATGAAAGACACTTGGGCAACAACTTAAAAAAAGCAACCAAAACAGAGTATAAATCGTTAACTTTGTATAGGACAAAAACAAAAAAAGCCATGAATACTGTAGAATTAAAATCGGACCTGCACAGCTTAATCGACAGGGTAGAGGATGCCACAATTTTAAATGCTGTAAGAGCAATTTTAAGCAAGGAGGTCAAAGAGGAAGACTTTTGGGACGAATTACCATTAAATGTTCAGGAATCTGTAAAAAGAGGCATGGAGCAAGCCAAAAGAGGTGAGACAAGACCCCATTCTGAAGTAATGAAAAAACATGAAAAATGGCTTTAGTTGCAAGGTGGTCTAAGGAGGCCGAAGATACTTTTGATGAAATAATAGAATATTTAGAAGACAACTGGACCGAAAAAGAAATACAAAACTTTGTTCGAAAGGCTCATAAAGTTATAGGGCAAATCGAAAAGAACCCTTACCAGTTCAAAGCTTCCCGTTTCCAGGAAATACGTAAGGCTTTAATAACAAAGCATAATAGTTTGTTTTATTTTGTGAATGAAGCTGATAAGGTCATAGAAATTTATACATTTTGGGATAACCGACAAAATCCTAAGAAACTCAAATATTAAATCCCACCGCACCGACCCGGAAAAGCGGTGTTCGTCCGTCTTCAGTCATCAAAAAGCCACGCCACGCCGTCCGGCACTTTTTTATAACCCGATAAATTTTTAAGGCATAAAAAAGCGAAGTCCGTCTTTCGGGTGCTCCGCTACGCAGGCTGTCACAAAACCCAGCGCTCCTCAATCTTTCTCACTGCAGCTCGCGGTCTGCTTAGGCCGCTTCACTTCGTTTGTTCGTTTCCCCCCCGGCGAAGTTTCTTTTGCAAGCAAAACTGCAGAGCCGGGCGGCAATTTCGTCGCATATAAATGAGGGTTTCTAAAAAGTCTCTTTTTTCTCTGTGATATACTCAGCGCTCTCCGTGTAAATGTCTGGAATTCAAGACTTGCGTTAGCAGGGATTGAATATATCCACCTTAAAAGAATGCTGAATTAATTAGTGTCAGTCCATAAAGTACCACTTGCTGCGTTACGCTTGCCGCCAAAATACTCATTTACGTGAGTAAACTGCGCTTTTGGCGGCTTCGCAAGCCTTGCAATTGGCACTTTCTGAACAGACACATGACCAGAAACAAACTTTGCTTAGTTTATGGACGGACACTAAATAATCTTGTAACTCCATTTTGCTACAGAGCGATAGTTTTCCGGCTCATTGGCAAGATATTCCTCTATTGAATACTTTTCGGGAAAATCACTCAGACTGTGCGCCAGTTTTATGAGTTCCTTCTTTACTCTGCGGGCTGCCGGGACTGAGTCTTCAGCAATGTACTCATAAATGGCATCCAAGTGCTGTTTAGCCAGTCTGTCCCATCTAATTGGAAG
>JBNJDH010000430.1:0-3212 GCA_051744695.1 Bacteroidota bacterium
ATGACAGCCATGGCTGGCGAAGTTAAAACAGAGGCTTATCTGCTTGTTTTGGCTGGTCTGGTTATGGTAATTACCCTTTGGAAATCTAAAAAGGCCAAACGGGTAGTTAAAACCTCTCTGGATTTAGGAAGACAATCGGAAGGAGAAGAACGTTTCGGCTCCTCATTTTTTGCACGTTCGATTGTCCGCGGAAGCCTTGCCTTTTCCAACTCAGTTAACCGCGTTGTCCCCGCCAAAGTGCGCAACTTTATTGACCGGCAGTTCGACACCACATATTATGAAGAAGAACAACAAAAGCAGGGAAACGAGGCTTCATCGTTTGATGCACTAAGAGCCTCGGTTAACCTGGTTGTTGCCAGTATTCTCATCGCTTTTGCAACTTCACTGAAACTTCCCCTTTCCACGACTTATGTCACTTTCATGGTGGCCATGGGTACTTCACTGGCCGACAGGGCCTGGGGGCGTGAAAGTGCGGTTTACCGGATAACCGGTGTCCTCTCGGTAATCGGCGGATGGTTTTTCACTGCCTTCTCGGCCGCCACAGTGGCCTTTATCGTTGTCAACATCATGATGTTCGGTGGCAACTATGCCATATTTGCCCTTGTTCTTGTGGCCGCCTTTATGATCTACCGCACTCATGTCATTTCCAAAAAACAGGATGAGGAACAACAACGAACCGGAGAGCTTGATATTGAAGAAATAGACGGTGAAATTCATTCTGAAAAAGTACTGGAAAAATGCCGTACCAGTGTTTCTTCTGTCCTTACAGAGATATCACGACTCTACAGCAATGCCCTCAATTATTTTGAGTCTGAAGACCGGAAGAACCTGAAAGAAGTTACCAAAGAAGTTGCTTCCATTAACAAGCGGACCAAAAAACTAAAATCAAATATATACAACACGGTTCGCAAGTTGCAGGAAGGCTCCATTGATTCCGGACTGTTCTATGTACAAGTGGTCGACTACCTACGCGAAACGGCTCATTCACTTTCATATATTGCCAATCCCGCTTATGAGCATCTCGACAACAACCACAAGGTGTTTACTGATGAACAGTTCGAAGATCTGAACACCCTCGACAGCAAAATAGGAACGTTGATCACTCAAGCCAACTACATGATTGACAACTCCGATTTTTCCGAACTCCCCCAATTAATCGAAGAGCAGGGAAAGCTGATTGACGTCATCAAAAGTTTACGCAAAAAACAGCTGAAAAGGATTAAAAAAGAGAAAGCAGGAACCAAGATCAGCATGCTTTATCTCTCCATTCTGCACGAGACACAAAACATGTTGTTGCACTTGGTCAACCTGTTGAAAGCGCAACGCGATTTTGTCGCCAACACCAAAAAACAATAAACCAAACTCATAACGGGACAACATTTTTACACAGGGATGTTGTCCCGTTTCTAATTTAAAATTGTTGGGAAGATATGTTTTTTAAATTCCGTAATTTTTTCTTACCGGGGGTGTTTTTGATATGTAGTATTGCCTATGCTCAAGGCCAAAACAACACAGATGATTTTGAACCCTCGGGCTCGGTTTTCGGAACTTTGTTTTCCAATTTCAACACATCCTTGTCCGGGCCCGATCCCCAAACTGCTTTTGAAGTCAGAAGAGCTTATCTGGGATACAAATACCTGATATCACCTGAATTTTCTGCCAAGGTAAAACTGGACATAGGTTCGCCCAATGATGCATCACAATATTCTCTGCTAAGGCGATTTGGTTATTTTAAAACGGCTGCTCTCTATTACCAGCCCACCGACAACATTGAAATCGGATTCGGTCTTCAGGATGCCATCCAGTTTAAAGTGCAGGAAAAATTCTGGAATCGACGTTACATTGCCAAATCATTCATGGATCAATATAAATATGGGCCCAGTGCCGATATTGGAATAAAAGGTACCTGGTCATCCGAAAACGTGGATGTGGATGTGGCTTTTTTCAACGGGGAGGGCTATTCAAGCCTGCAAAACGACAACACTTTTAAAGGAGGTGGCGGCATTACATACCGTCCTTTCCGGAATATGACCACACGGATATACAGTGACCTGTCTGTCAAAGAGATCAAACAATCTACAACCACGGTTTTTGCCGGTTATCAACGAGATGCCTTTTCTCTGGGCGGAGAATATGCCTGGCACCGGAACCGCGACTTTGAGGAAAATCACAACGTACATGGTTTTTCCCTCATGGGAGATATGCGCATCATACAGGATGTTCGTATCTTCGGACGATACGACCAGGTGGATTCTAACATTCTGGAGGGAGAATCGGTTCCCTGGAATCTGGCCAATGACGAATCAGCGATCACCACGGGGATTGAATACAGCCCGATTGATGCCATCAGAATGGCGGCCAATTATCAGGACCATTACCCTGCGGCCAAAAACGCGGAAATGCGTTCAGCCTTTTTCATCAATATTGAGGCTTCATTTTAAAACTGAAGGCCATGAAAAACAAAATTTCCATATTCATCATAACAGCTTTCCTGGCCGGGTTTTTCCAAAGTTGCCGGGAACAGGAATATGCGCTCCCCGGTGAATATACAATGATTCAGGACAACGGCGGAGGAACAGGAACCACCACCTGGACTGCAGACAAAGAATACCTGTTGGATGGTCATGTGTTTGTAAACGACGGACAAACCCTGACTATTGAGCCCGGCACCGTGATCCGGGCAAACACAGGGCAGGGAGAAAATGCCAGTGCCCTGATTGTGGCCCGTGGAGGCAAGCTCGTCGCTGAAGGCACACCCGAAGATCCAATTATTTTCACTGTAGAGGGTGATGACCTCGGGGGAGCAGTTCCCATTGAGGCCAACGGACTCTGGGGAGGTGTCATCATCCTTGGAAACGCACCCGTTAATACAGCCAATGGAGAAAACATGATCGAAGGGATTCCCGACGATGAACCCCGGGGAGTTTATGGAGGAGATAATAAAAGCGACAATTCAGGCATTATTAAATATGTTTCTGTCCGACACGGAGGCACCCGCCTTGGCCAGGGGGATGAGATTAACGGACTAACCCTTGGAGGTGTTGGAAATGGCACAACTCTGGAATATGTTGAGGTGATCTCTAACCGGGATGACGGATTTGAATTTTTTGGGGGAACTGTCAATGGCCGCTATCTGCTTTCTGCCTTTTGTGGAGACGACGCCTTCGATTTTGACCTGGGATACCGCGGAAAATGCCAGTTTATCACGGGAT
>JBNJDH010000431.1:0-3191 GCA_051744695.1 Bacteroidota bacterium
ACCCGCGTTTTGTAGTCTGTGACGAACCGATTTCCGCCTTGGACGTGTCCATTCAGGCTCAGGTAGTGAATCTGCTCCAAGACCTGCAGAAGAAGCTCAACATCACCTATCTGTTTATTGCCCACGACCTGAGTATGGTCCAGCACATCCGTTGAAATCATTGATGGACCTGCCTTTTTCGAAACCTGTTTGATAGGTAACGGCCTTTGTGACGGAACAACGAATAAAAAGAAACGTTGCCCCGTGCATGATGGCTACAGCCATGTAAGAAAAGAGGTGGTGGATTATTTCAAAAATGAAAACATTGGCGACATCGTGGAACGGATGGGTCACGATGAGGATATACTGTTGAAGTTGTAGTGTTTGTTTATTAGAAAAAACGTGAAGTAGGCGATGAATATGCCTCCGGTATTTGCTATGAAATCCCAGATGTCTTTTGTTCTGTCTGCCAGTATGGGTTGAACAATTTCTATGGCCGCTCCGATCAAAATGATCCATAAAACATAGTACCATCTAACCGGATTTGTTTTTCTTTTGGTTTTTAGAAAATATGTTCTTTCGGCCAGGTAAACCATGGTCAAAAATCCATACATTAAAAAATGCAGCACCTTATCTGATTCTTTAAATTGAAGAAACCACGGCCTGTTGATACTTTCGCCCCCTTTTAGGCTAAAAAATAAGATTATGCCCAGCGTAAGAATCGTAAATTTATAGTTTACAAGTTGTTGGATTATTTTTTTCATGTTAATAAACCTGTTGATAACCTGTTGAAAGGTGTTGATAAACTTTTGGTTTTTAGTGTTCCACGTGAAACATCCCCAATGTTTTCAGGGATTTTGGATGCAAGACTTGTTTATTTCTGAATTTGAAAACTGGTTGACAAAGATAAAGCAATAATTGTTCCGTTAATTTATGGCCGGTATTTATATACATGTTCCTTTTTGTAAGTCGAAATGTCATTATTGCGACTTTTTTAAAAGTACAAAGGTTGATCTCATTGAGCAATACTTAGATCGATTGAATGAAGAAATTGCAGGACGCAAGGCCTTTTTTGATAAAAAAGAAACATTAAACACCATCTATTTCGGAGGCGGAACGCCCAGTCTGTTATCTGCAAAAAGTATCACTCAAATTTTGCAGAATCTTTTTCACCATTTCAATTTTTCGAAAGACCCGGAAATCACCCTGGAAGCCAATCCGGATGACCTTTTCAAAGAATACCTGCATCAGCTTAAAGAATCAGGGATTAACAGATTAAGCATCGGAATTCAAAGTTTTTTTGAAGAGGATTTAATAAAAATGGGGCGGAGACATTCGGCACATCAAAGTCATCAGGTTTTGTCGGATGTTTTTGAGGCAGGTTTTGAAAATGTAGGAACCGATCTGATTTATGGTCTTCCCTGGAGCAACCAAAACCGTTTGAAAGAGAACCTTCGCATTTTTTGGGAATATCCGGTTAAGCACCTTTCAGCCTATCATCTGACCATTGAACCCGGCACCCGGTTTGGAAAAGACCTGGCCGCTCATCAACTCAAAGAACTTACCGGTGAAGAAAGTGAAAAGAGATTCAGAATTCTTACGGAAGAGACAGCCAAACAGGGATTCGAGCATTATGAAATTTCCAATTTTTGTAAGCCGGGGTGGCCTTCCCGTCACAATTCAGCCTATTGGACCGGCGAACCTTACCTTGGTCTGGGGCCAGCCGCCCATTCTTTTAACGGCCGGCAGAGGATTTTTAATCTTCCCGACATAAATGGTTACATTGAACAGGGATATCAAAAAGGTATCCGGGTTGAGGAATTGAAAAAAAAAGATCTTTTTAATGAAAACCTTATGCTTGGGTTACGTACCCAAAAAGGAATTGATGTAAAAGAAATGGAAGAGAATTTTCCTGATTGTTGGCAAAAGATTCTTCCGCTTTTGGATAAATGGATAAAACCGGGGTTTCTGGATCAAAAAAACGGCCGGTTATTTAGTACCAGTAAGGGTTGGTTTGTGATTGACGGGATCATTGAAGATTTGTTTGTTTTGTAAGTTCGCCGGGGAGGAGAAAAAAATTATTTGTTCTAAAGCATTGGTGTTCTGTGAAGCAATCTTTAGTTGTTTTCCACGGTACCATTGGTTTATTTTAAAAGTTATTGTCATGTTACGTGGTTTGTTCATTTGCTTTTTGATGCTTTTTGCCATAGACGGAAAAGGTGAAAATGTATCTTGTACCCGGTTTTATGAGATTATGAATGAATCGGAGAATGCAGTGGTATTGGATACAAGAATATGTAAAGAATTCAAAACCGACCGCATACCGGGCGCCTTATATGCCGGGGAAAAGAAAGTTTTGCTGAAGCTTGTTTCGGATATGGATAAAGATCGTCCTCTTTTAATTTATTGTACCTATGGGGATCGTTCAGAAACCGTGATTGAAATTTTGGAGGAAGAAGGATTCAAAAAACTTTATCATTTGGAAGAAGGCCTTGATGAATGGCGCAATCAGGGATTTCCAATCGATGATAATCTTGTGGAAAATTGCAAAAAATAATTTCTTATTCCATGAAAACAAAGAAAGGCATAATTGCTACATGGACTTCCATTTTTTTGAATGTTTTATTGTTCGGAATCAAATATTGGGCCGGTATTGTCTCCAATTCAGTGGCGTTGCTGGCTGATGCCTGGCATACGCTTTTTGATTCTGTATCGTCGCTGGCTGTATTGCTTGGCCTAAAAGTTTCCAAAATTCCGGCCGACCGTAAACATCCTTTCGGCCACGGTCGAGCTGAATTGATAGCTTCTTTGATCGTTGGCATATTGCTTGCCATGGTTGGTTTCAATTTCCTGGGCGAATCCATTATGAAATTCCAGGAACGGGAAGTTTTCAATTATGGTCCTGTCGCCATTTGGGTGACGGTGGCTTCAGTGATTGTAAAGGAGGTTATGGCCCGGTATTCCATTATCATCGGAAAGGAGATTCGGTCCAACTCCCTGAAAGCTGACGGATGGCATCACCGTTCCGATTCGATCTCAAGCATCGTGATCCTGATCGGGATATTTCTTGGCGATAAATTCTGGTGGATAGATAGTGTTTTAGGCATTTTTGTTTCAGGTATGATATTTTATACCACGTATAGCATTATGAAGGAAACCGTGAGCATCCTGCTTGGCGAAAATATTGATGCCAAAATGAAAACGAAGATCAT
>JBNJDH010000432.1:0-3171 GCA_051744695.1 Bacteroidota bacterium
AATGCAATGAATCAGGAATTGGATTCATCTTACACAGACCGCCAAGATTGGTTAAGCCCTCAGTGGCAGGAAATTGTTAATTACACAATTTTGTATGCCGACAGTATTGGATTTAGTTGTGATTTAACCATGGGAACACTTTGGCCATTCGGTGATTCAAATGTCAAATATAAACAAGCTTCACAAAGTTTTGGCGAAAAAGAAAGACAGGTAATTAACCGGTCGTGGGAGTATCCAAAAAATGGATATGTAGTTGACCATTTAAATCCCGATCACTATATGGATTATTTTAACCGGATGCTTGATTCTTTTCCACAACCATCAACTAAAAATCCACAGGCATATTTTATTGATAGTTGGGAAGTAGAAACAAAAAAATTATGGACAGATGGTATAAAGGATGAATTTATTGACAGATTCGGTTACGACATTTCCCAATATATGGATTCGCTTTATGAACCCCAAAACAAGCATCGATTGTATGATTACAGAAAAATAATCTCAGAAAAAGTAATCGGTTTTTATACGAACTACGATAAAGTTCTGAATGATAACAATCTTTTTTCGCGGGGACAATGTTCTGGGGCTCCATGCGATATAATATCAGCCTATGCCAGGCTTGATATTCCGGAGGGAGAGGCAATGTTGTACGAACCCGAATACAATAGCATCCCTGCCTCAGCCGCGTTGTTGTCAAACAAAAAAGTTGTAAGTGCCGAAAGTTTTACGTGTTTGTATGGATGGCCCCGAAACTTTATTCGGGAAGAGCAATCTGCTGATCTTAAAATGATGGCCGACGCACTTTTTGCCAATGGCATCAATCAGATAGTCTGGCATGGGAAAGCCCATAATCCCAAAGATCAGGATTCAATAAATTTTTATGCAAGTGTACATATTGGGGAAGATGGAAATCTGGCACCTGATATTCCTGCATTTAACAAATACCTTGAGCAGGTATCTTCTTACATGAAAAAAGGGAAAACCTACAGTGATGTTGCTGTATATCTGCCCACAGAAGATGCATGGATAAAAGGAATTATGCCCGTTGAAAAGCAATTTATTTGGGCATGGGGATATTATGAAATGAGGTACATATATTTCCCGGAAGAACTATCCGGGTATCACCCGGTATGGATAAATCGCGAATTTCTTAAAAATGGCAAAGTTATAGATAATCAGTTGGCAGTAGGAGACGCTATATTCAAATCTCTTTACTTAGATACTGAATTTCTGGATTACGAAACTTTAAAAGTGATTAGCAATTTGGCAGATCAGGGTTTGCCAGTCACCTTAAAAAACAGCCCTCAACAGGCTGGCACGCTAAAAAGTCCTGAATGGGATAAAATGCTAACAAAGATTATGAGTCTCAAAAATGTCGCATCTGAGTTTATTCATCCCGGCAAGCCGCTTATTGAAGGCGAAAACATTCCTGCCTTTTGGGCCAGAAAAAATGGTAGTGTTTTGTACATATTTTTAGCAAATCCTTCATCGAAAAAATTAAAATTTCCAGTTAAATATGGTCAGTCATACACCAAAAATTCTTGCGAGTTACCAGTAAAAATAAATTATAAGCGAGATTCTTTCAATTTAAATTTAAAGTTTAATCCCTATACTTCATTATTGTATAAAATTGAAAATGATACATTGGAAAAATTAGATATTAGTTTTATTCCTAAAGAGCCAGTAATCAAAGAGTATGATTTTGATGAAAAAGTGCCGTGGAAAGAATAAAGGTACACGCAGCTTTAATGCATCGGTTGTTGAAAGCAACAAAGTGGAAATAGCGCAAAATGAAAGAATGCATGTCTTTGAAGCCCATTCCTCAGAGGGAAATGGACCTGAATCCTGAGTTGGTTCAAAATCCAGGTTGGGAATAAAAAGTATCTATTTTGATAATCAATCTAAAAGCATAGCTATGATACGTATTTTAAAAAGCTCCTTCATTTTTATTCTTTTCGGAATTATCGCATACAGTTGTTCTACCCAAAAAGAAGAGGCCGCGCGGCCCAACATACTTTTTATCATGTCGGACGACCACGCTTACCAGGCTGTTAGCGCCTACAGCGATGAACTGATTCAAACGCCAAACATCGACAGGCTGGCCAAAGAGGGGGCCATTTTTACACGGGCCACAGTTACCAACTCCATCTGTGCACCCAGCCGGGCCGTGCTGCTTACCGGAAAACACAGCTTTGTAAACGGAAAAGTGGATAATGTGCAGCCCTTCAACTGGGACCAGCCCAACTTTCCGAAACTGATGCAGGCCAACGGCTACCAAACGGCTATGATAGGAAAAATTCACCTCGACGGCATCCCGCAGGGATTCGACTTTTCAATGGTGCTGCCCGGACAGGGACACTATTTTAATCCCGATTTTTTGATTGAAGGAGAAAGAGTCCGAAAGGAAGGATATGTTTCAGATATCATCACGGAAACCACCCTCGATTGGCTGAAAAACGATCGCGACCCGGACAAGCCATTCTGTTTATTGTATCACCACAAAGCACCTCACCGTGAGTGGGAACCGGCCGAACGCCACTACCGGGAATTTACCCAACGGACATTCAGGGAACCGGCCAACCTTTTCGATGATTATGAGGGCCGGGGAACTGCGGCAAAATCTGCGGAGATGAATATTCTGGAACACATGAACTGGGCCGGCGACTCCAAACTCTACCCGGAAACCATGGAAGAACTGGGAATTGAACCAACGGTTGTAGGCCCCCGCAATGTGAGTTGGGATATAGCTGCTTTTGAGCGAACCATTGGAAGGTACAACGAAGAACAAAAAGCTGCATGGGATGAAGTATACGGTCCGGTAAACGAAGAATTCAAAAGAGAATATCCTAAAATGAACAAAGCGGACTTGATGAGGTGGAGATTTCAGCGATACATGCAGGATTACCTGGGGACCATTGCCGGCATCGACGAAGGCGTAGGACAGGTTCTCGACTACTTAGACGAGGCCGGGTTGACCGAAAATACCATTGTAGTTTACACTTCCGATCAGGGATTTTATTTGGGCGAACACGGCTGGTTCGACAAACGGTTTATGTATGAAGAGTCGTTCCGGACCCCGCTGCTGATGCGCTATCCGAAAGAGATTAAACCCGGTACTGTTATCGACGACCTGGTACAAAATCTTGATTTCGCACCCACTTTTCTTGATTA
>JBNJDH010000433.1:0-3171 GCA_051744695.1 Bacteroidota bacterium
GGATTTTATTTTGACCTCAAAATCCGGTTCATCGCAAAATGTGAAAATAAACGCATTGCAAAAGTTTTTCAAAATAAACCACCCGGAGAAAAGAATTAAAGTTTTCATCCGGCCCCGGAAAGAGAGAAAATTGATTGAGGTATTAAGTCAGAAAGAAGTAATGGCAATAATCAATTCAATCAGCCATCCGAAACAAAAGGCCATAATATCAGGATTGTATTTTCACGGGTTACGGTTGAATGAGTTATTGAACCTACAATACAATCATATTGACAGAAACAGGAATTTGGTAATTATAAGAGAAGGGAAGGGGAAAAAAGACAGGCTTGTTCCGTTAAGCAAAAACTGGATTCCTCTATTAAAATCTTTTGCCAAGTTCGCCGGACACAAGAAAGGTCACGAAGGTTTTATATTCCGGCCTTACTCTGCCAGTTCTGTAAGGAACATTTTAAAAAGAAAATCCAAGCAGCTCGGAATAAATAAAAACATTTATCCACACTTACTGAGAGATTGCTACGCTTCTCATTTATTGGAACAAGGGATAGATACCCGGTTTATTCAGGAAATCTTAGGTCATGAAAAATTAAGCACCACACAAAAATATTTGCACGTATCAGCCACCAATATTTCAAAAATTGCTTTAAAAGTTGCTTAACTAACCCTTCGGCTGTCTTAACACCATTGATTTTTCAATGATCCGGACAAGGTTATTCCTGAACTCTCCCATGTGTAATTCGGCATCTCCTGTTAATCCTTTCATAACATACCACTTAAACAGGATAAAATCTACCAGTGAGTTTTCAATAAGATGATCCAGTAAGTCCAGGGTAATTGTCCTGGACCGGTCATTATCGACAACAAAAGTAAACGATCCTGTTTCTGTGCCGCCTCCGTCAAGGGTAAATTCTTCATCGTGGGTAATTTTTTCATCCACAATAATTCCCGATACGGGGGAAAATACTTCCAGCATGGCTTCTTTCATGTACTTCCGGATATAATTTTTTTCATCCGAAGTAACAGCCACCCGGTCGAAGTCCGGTTTCCCCTCTCCTTCCACCACTACACTTTTTGCTTTCTGGGCGGTTTCTGCTGCCACCAGGTCAAATATATCATCGGTAGGGTAGTAGAACCTTATCACATCGGTTGAATCCCCGTCTATCGTTTCTGTAATCTTTTCGTAACTCATCGTACTTTTATTTAATAATATCCCTGTAAGTGATCCTTAAATTCTTCCTCCGGGTAACCAAATCAACAAGTGCATCCTTTTTCCTTTCGTACTCCATTTCGTACTTTTCCCATCCCTGTATATTGCTGTCCATTAACCACTGCCATATACAATAGCTCACTATCATATCTTCAATGGCTTTGTAAATGGGCTGTTTGGTAGTTGTGTCAAACTTTTCCGGGAATATGACCCTGTAAATAATACAATTCTCCGTTTCTTCTTCCGTTTCCGGGTGGGTGAATGTTTCATCATACTCAAACGGTTCCTGGGGTTCTTCCAAATCCGAAAGTTCCCGGGCCAATGGACTTAACCATTTACTGAAAATATCATGGGCCACCGAACTCATATACTCTTTTACAAGTAGTTCCACATCAATTACTGAATTTCCATCCAGTCCCAGAATATCATCCCTTTTCCGAACCTTGTATAACACCCCCAGTTGAATCCTGTCTATCACAGCATTTATCTTGTAATAGAAAGTGGTTACTGTTTCATCTGTTATTACTGCCATTGTAAATTATTTTTTGCCTTTTTTCCTCAATTCCTTCTTAGGCTTCATTACCACTATCACATCCCTCCATTCCATTATAGCTTCCTTACCTTCTCTCAAAACATCATCGATGCTGTTCTCTTTTAACTTCCCATCCTTACTTATCATACTACTCATCGCTCCAAAGGCGTCCGATGATTCGAGAAGGGCATATCCTGTTTTCTTGGTTATTTTTTCCATGAACCCGAAAAACTTTTTGATCTTATGAATATATCCTTTTTTCCGTAAAACGGTGACTATAACGCCTAATACAAGGGCAATCCCGGTTCCTTCCAGCCAGCCACCAATATCTAATCCAAATAATAGTATTTCCATGACCTTATTATTTACGTAATTTTACATAGTTCTGATAGTGATATTCTGCAATGCTCCCGGCCTCTCCGAGGGTAATTTTCCCATCGGCCAGTTTTTTAAGAACAAATGCAGCTAATTCATGCCAGTAATCGCTTTGTTCATCAGCATTGGCATGTTTCAGGGCGTTCACAACCGCTACCATCTGGTCGTTCACGTCCTCTATGTCCGTAATGCTCTCGATAATATTTAACTGCAAGGCAATTTTAGGAATGTACTCCTGAACAACCGCCAGTACCTTGTCAATTATTTTATCGTCCGTGTCTCCGGGGATCGCAAACTTCACGATCTCAACTGCCGATTTGAACTGATTATTTTCAACAGTCCTTTTCACCCCTTCGACAATGTTTACAGCAATGGGCGCATACCTTTCGACCTGTTCCTCTGCTTTAACAAACAGACCTTCTATAAAACCCCAGATTTTTTTAAATAACTTTTTCATTTTTTGTTTCCCTTTCTTTTATTGGTTATGTCCCTGTAACTCATTGCAGCATTCCATCCGGCAGCAATGCAGAGAATAACAAGTGTTAATATTGCAACTCCGTATTGTGTTAAAAATTCGTTCATAACTATTTCATTTCATAGTGGTTGGCATCAAATCCCCATCTGCCGCCCCAAACATTATTTTCATTCAATGATTCCCAATATTCGCCTAAGGGCGTGTGGCTTTCTTTATCCGATTTATATTGTCCACTAATAAAAAGATGAAGGTCAATTGCCAGCTTCTTTAAATGTTGACTGTTCAGTGTTTTCGACAATCCTTCATTCACGTAAACTTCCTGCTGCTCTTGTGTGCGTTGAAGTTCACCGCCTGTCAGCTCATAGCCATTCTCAAACGCCCAAAGAACCAACTTTGCTACGTTTCTTAGAAATATGCTTTGCTTTTCCCTTAATGTCATAACTTTATATTTATGCGTTTAATCCTCAATCCAATACCCTTAAATTCTTTACTTCATCCTGCAAGGCTTCCTCTCCGTTATGCAGCGAAATGTATTTTTTCTTAACCCCTTCTGTTTGGGAAACTTCCCCTTCAATCCACACACCT
>JBNJDH010000434.1:0-3164 GCA_051744695.1 Bacteroidota bacterium
GCCGTATTTTCCGCCTGCCGTCAAGGCCTTGCGGGCCAGCCGGAAATTAAGCCTGATGCGGGCTGATAGGTTTAAACGGACTAGACCTTTTTCTTTCTTTTTGGGGCAATGCCAAAAAGAAAATCATAAAAAACAAAAATTGCTCTGCTGACTTTTTCAGCAGAGCATAGATAGGAGATTAGCTACACGGGGACTAATTACCTGTGATAAGGAATACCAACCCAAAATATTTGAAAATGGAGCTTTTTGACGTTTATCCGCTTATGGATATTACGCCGGTTGCGGCGCATGGATGTTATATCACCGATCAGGACGGCGTGGAATACCTCGACCTTTACGGAGGTCATGCCGTGATCTCCATCGGGCATTCGCATCCCCACTATATCCGCCGCATCAGTGATCAGTTGGAGCGGATCGGGTTTTATTCCAACTCAGTGAGCAATCCTTTGCAACAGGAGTTGGCCCATAAGCTGGGAGAAATGTCGGGGCTCCAGGATTATCAGCTCTTTCTGTGCAACAGTGGCGCGGAGGCCAATGAGAATGCCCTGAAACTGGCATCTTTTGATACCGGAAAAGGACGCGTGATTGCTTTCAGTAAAGCTTTTCACGGCCGCACTTCCGCGGCTGTCGGAGTTACCGATAATGAGAACATACGGGCAGCCATCAACCAGGGGCAACAGGTGACATTTCTGCCCATGAATGATGCGGCTTCGGTCGAGAAAGAGCTGGCAGCCGGTGATGTTTGTGCCGTCATTATCGAGGGGATACAAGGAATAGGTGGGGTTCATGTGCCCGATGCAGCTTTTTTGCAGAACCTGGAGAAGTTGTGCCGTCGCTACGGTTGCAAGCTGGTGCTTGATGAAATCCAGTCGGGATATGGTAGGAGCGGACGTTTTTTTGCATTTCAGGAAGCGAATATTAAACCTGATATAATAACAACTGCCAAAGGTATGGCCAATGGTTTTCCCATTGGAGGCGTTTTGATCAGCCCGGATATCCAACCCCGTTATGGGATGCTTGGTGCCACTTTCGGGGGCAACTACCTGGCTTGTGCAGCCGGGCTTGCTGTTTTGGAGGTCATTGAAGATGAAAATTTGATCGAAAATGCCCGCGAAACAGGAGCTTATTTGGTTGATGAGCTCGGGAAGATGCCCGGCATCAAGGATGTTCGGGGGCGTGGATTGATGATTGGTCTGGAATTCGAAGAAGATGTCAAATCATTGCGAACAACACTTCTCAGTGAGAAACACATCTTTACCGGTGTCTCTTCGACCAACATCATCCGCCTGCTGCCCCCTTTGTCTTTGCAAAGAGGGCAGGCCGATGTCTTCCTGGAGGCCTTCGCCAGCCTTTTGGCACCCTAAACCCCTTAATTATGGTTGAATCTTACTGGAACGAAGAATGGAAAGAAGTTAATTTTGAAAAAGGCGCTCTTCGTAAGCGCTATGCAGTTTCGAACTACGGACGCGTCGTGAGTTTTTGTGCCGATGATAGGCACGACGCGAAACTGGTGAAAGGCGGAACCCTGAAGGGGTACAAAACCCTTCCGCTCAGACCTTTCGGGAGGTCTACAACTTATTATGTCCACAAGCTGGTAGCCGAAGCTTTTCTGGGAAAGCAGAGCGATGATCAGCAATATGTGATTCATCTCGATTACAACAAAAACAACAACTTTGTTGAGAACCTGGCCTGGGCCAATAAAAAGGAAATGTTTGATCACCAACAAGGAAATCCCTGGGTGATCAGAGGTCGCAAAAAGATGAAATCAAATCCCAAATGCGAAGGGGCCAAGCTTACTGATACCCAGGTCATGCTGCTCAAGAAGCGCATTTCCGATCCCGGCCGGAAAACCCGTTTGAAGATCATCGCCAGGCAATTCGGCATCAGCGAAATTCAGCTGCATCGCATAAAGCGTGGCGAAAACTGGGGACATGTGGAAATCGAAAATCAGGAAGAAAGCCTGAAAGATAAATAGAAATCTATTGTTATGATTAATAAAATTGCCATCATCGGAGGAGGAAACCTGGGAACAGCCATTGCCAAAGGTCTGGTTCATGCAGGACGGCCTTTCAATGGTGACCTTGTTGTCACCCGGCGCCGCATTCAGTTGATCCGGTACCTGGAAAAAGACGGGATTAAAGTGAGCCAGGACAATGTGGATGCTGCTGCGGAAGCAGGTCTGGTGATCCTGGCCGTGAAACCTTATCAGCTTGAGGATATCCTGAATGAAATCCTGCCGGTTTTGAAGTCTGATGCCATTTTAATTTCTCTTGCTGCGGGTGTTTCATCTGCGGCCATTTCGGAAATGGCAGGGGGACGCCAGGGGATTTTTCGCGTCATGCCCAATACGGCCATTTCCATCGGTGAATCGATGACTTGCGTGTCTTCATACAAAGCCACTGAAAATCAGGACGAGGAGATCCGGTCTTTGTTTGAACCCATGGGGGAGGTTCAGTTTATCCCCGAGGAGTTAATGGCCTCGGCCACGGTTCTTGGAGCTTGTGGCATTGCATTTGCCCTTCGGTTCATACGCGCAGCCACTCAGGGAGGTGTAGAGATTGGCTTTGGCTCGGACCTGGCCCTTAAACTTGCATCTCAAACGGTGAAGGGTGCAGCTGAACTTCTGATACAGGATCAGACCCACCCGGAAGAGGAGATCGATAAAGTGACAACTCCCCGCGGGATTACCATATCCGGACTTAATGAGATGGAACATCAGGGTTTCAGCTCGTCGCTGATCAAGGGATTGATTGCTTCATTCGAAAAAATTGAAAACGCGAGTAAAAAACGGTGAAAGATACGGATAAATTGTACTACCAATCAGTGACCGTTAAAGTCGGTTCCAATGTACTGACCCGCCCCGACGGTATGCTTGATTCTCAAAGGATCGAACATCTGACCAGCCAGATATCCGATTTGCATAAACGCGGGGTTCGTGTTATCTTGGTGTCTTCGGGAGCTGTCGCTGCCGGTCGGAGTGAGGTGAAAGATTTTCCATCCAAAGATCCGGTGTCGAAACGGCAATTGCTTTCATCGGTCGGACAGGTCAAACTGGTCAATCTTTATTCGGAGTTGTTTAGTAAACATGGGCTTACTTGTGCCCAGGTGTTGGTTACCAAACAGGATTTCAGTACCCGGGAACATTATCTGAACATGAAAAATTG
>JBNJDH010000435.1:0-3157 GCA_051744695.1 Bacteroidota bacterium
AAAACTTAAATCGGGGGAGTTTTCGGATTTTAGAAAAATGTTTTGATTTTTAGGGATTTGGGTGAGCGACGGCATTTCTTGTTTACTTCTTTTTGCTGTTGAAAAGAAGTAAAAGCCCGCGCGGCTCGAGCGCGAAAAAGAAAAACTATTGTTTCTCCGGATAATAGTGAAAAAAAATAGAAATGTCTAATAATTACTAAAGCATACGACACCTTCAGCGTCGATATTATACGCTACTTTTTATGCCGGTATTGTTCAATAAATGTTTTCACGGCCTGTGCCGATACGGTCTCATGTTGGAAATGGGCCAGTGCCGCCTCTTTTTCTTCTGTTGTGGCTCCCAATGAACTTAAAAGATTGGTGAGGTGCAGTTTCATATGTCCCTTTTGAATACCGGTGGTAACCAGTGAGGCTACTGCGGAAAAGTTGTTGGCCAGTCCGGCCGAAGCAGCAATCCCCATCAGTTCCGGGGCGGATGGATTCCCAAGCATTTCAAGGGCAAGAGCAGCAAGCGGATGAAGCCGTGTAAGGCCGCCGACGGTTCCCAACGCCATCGGAAGAGTAAGCTCCATGGTGAATATGCCCTCATCCGAGATTTGACAATTGGAAAGGGACTTGTATTGCCCGTCCCTTGATGCCCAGGCATGACCCGCAGCTTCAGCGGCCCGGAAGTCATTGCCGGAGGCGATCACCACGGCATCGGTTCCGTTGAATATTCCTTTGTTATGGGTGACGGCGCGGGAGGTATCAGATAAGGCAATGCCCATGGCAGTTTTGAAACGGTATGCAAATGTTTCGGGGTTCATGCCGGCGCTCAAAGGCGAGAGGTCATTAACAGGGCATTCCACCTTTGTAGTTACCAGGCATTCGGTGGTATAATTGGACAGGATGGCCATAAGGATGTCGGGTTTTCCGAATGAAGCCAATTCCTCATTTCGGTCGAAATATTCCTGAAGGGGTTGTTTCATTTCTTCCAGGCAGGAGTTGATGAAATTGGCGCCCATGCTGTCACGCGTTTCAAAAGAAACACTCAGTTGAAATACATTCGGCCGGTCATCCAAAGGTTCGATTGTCATATTCCGGATGCCGCCACCCCGTTTTTCCATGTTGGATGTGACGGGAGCAACTGCATCTTTCAGTACCTTTTTCAGAGCATCCGGCATGGGATTTAGTAACCGGGCCGGACCGCTCCATTCAAACCAGATGTGTCCTTTTTTTAGCGTATTGTGTACCGTCGTTTTGAACCCGCCGTGTTGTGCCCAAAAGGCTGCTGCCCGGCTGGCTGCCGCAACCACCGAACTTTCTTCAACAACCATGGGCACTGCGTACAACGTGTCGTTGATGAGAAAATTGGGTGCCACACCAAAAGGGAGATAATAATTTGAAAGTGTGTTTTCGGAAAAGTCATCAAACAACTCTTGTTTCTCGGAATGTCGGTATTTTTCCAATTGTTGGTCAAAATCGGCCGGTAATGGATGATTCTCCTGAAGCGTTTTGATCTTTTCTTCGCGGCTTAACTTTGAAAAACCTTTGATGATGGTTGGCATATTTTATGGTCATTAGATTTTACGATAATTTACGGCATAGCTGAGTGGTAACTTGGTTTTTACAGTGTCTCCTTCCAGTTGGAGTATCCCGGTCCGGCTGGGCGAAGTTTCTTTGCAAGCAAAGCGGCAGAGCCGAGCGGTGACTTCGTCCTTGTTAAAATAGTAGTCACAGACTACCTTGAAAAATCCGACAAAGTTGCAAACTTTGCCGAGCGGGACAGCCTTGTCCGTAAAATCTTTTAGTCCGGGATAGCGGCCAGGTTTTTAATTGTAACTCGCCGATCCGGCAGGGCGAAGATATCCCGGTCCAGCTGGGCGAAGTTTCTTTGCAAGCAAAGCGGCAGAGCCGAGCGGTGACTTCGTCCTTTTTAAAAAAGTAGTTTCAGACTTTTTTTAACCTAACAATTTCTTCATTTCAAATATTGCTCTGCAATGCCCAGTCCTTTTTTCAACTCCTGCACAAATGTCTGCAACTCCTCATAGTTGCCTTTGGCATGTTGCAGGAAGGCAGAAGCCATTCCGAAAACAGCTTTCAGTTTGCTGTTTTTGATAAGGTAATAACCGTCAGCTACATTAGTGATACCTCCTGAAATGATAAGCTGGCGGCATCGGACGGTTTCTTTCTCTGCAATATCGTTCACAAAGCGGGTCATCTCTTCGGCTGTGTGCCCGATCCGGCTGAAGTGATCAAACTGCGAAGGTTGATTGCCTGTTTTCCGGCTAATCTCCAGTTTTGTAAAATTTGTTCCGCCCAGAGCCCCGAATTCAATTGCCTCCAGGGGGAGGGTCATCAATCGTTTCAGGCTTGCCGGGCCCATGCCTTGTCCCACTTCTTTGACTATGATTCGAAGATCTGTTTGAAACAAAAGCGTTTCGATGGTTTCAACCGGCGGGGCTTTTAGTTGATCGCCTTCACTTTGAAAAGCTTCCTGCAGGGGGTTAACATGGATGATGACACCGTCGGCCTTTAACTTTGAAACGAGTTCCTCCACCTTTTTTTCTCTTTTTTGAGCAACCAGTTGTTCCAGTTGGGAGATACCCAGATTGGCATATAAAGGAACATCATCCCCCATGTATTGGCGCACATCAAAATCTGCTAAATGCTGATCACCATCGAGCAGGCTCCGGCAAGACCCCAAACCCATTCCCATACCGAATTCACCACATGCCCTGGCCAGGTTTTGGTTGATCACCCCGGCCTGGGGGGTGCCGCCCGTCATGCTGCTTATCCACACAGGGAGGGTCATGGTTTTCCCGGCAAATTCGAAGGGATGAAATTCACCGCGGTGATGGGCGGCGAGCATAGGTTCGTAATGGAACCGGTTGTCAGCTTCGCTTTTATCGGTTCTGAAGTCGAACGCCATTTCGATATGGTCCTTTTTGCGGTCTGTCATATAAAACAATAGATCGTTAGATTATTAGATATTAGATGTAAGATGATTCGTATGTTATTGATAAATTTCATTTTAACTCGAAAATTCTTTAAAAATCACTATTGTCCGGGGAATTTATTCAAACAGTGGTGGATTGCTTCACTTCGTTCGCAATGACTCTGAGCATCAAGAAGAAGAGGGATGGGATGGGGTCGGTTTTCGGCAGGGCCGAAAACC
>JBNJDH010000436.1:0-3114 GCA_051744695.1 Bacteroidota bacterium
TTGAAGATCCTGAAAATGGACGAACTATGGAGATATACACAGAAGAACCTGGCATTCAATTTTACTCAGGTAATTTCCTTGACGGGACGTTGAAAACAGACGACCGGGTTTATGGTAAACATGCGGGTCTTTGCCTGGAAACACAGCATTTTCCCGATTCCCCCAACCAGCCGGAATTTCCTTCAACCATTGTAGAACCAGGTGAGACTTATAATACCCAAACCATAATGGTGTTTGGCGTAAACGAATAATCAAAATCCTGTAATAAATCAAACCCCGGTAAGACCAATCTCACCGGGGTTTTTTATGATCATTTCTGTGACATTTGAATAATAAAAAAAGAGGCACTACTTCTTAAAATCGTGTATTTACCACATTGGAGAAATCGGAACCAAAATTGTAACTGAGCCCAATGGATGTAAAGATCTGATAACTTGTTGACCGGGCCCGCTCTTCAAGCAATATTTCTTCAAGCGAAGCCTCCCCGGCGGGAATGCTAATCAAATCATTGACAAGATCTAAATCACTCCGAAAACTAAGCGAGAGTCCTTCAACAAGATTAAGATCCAGGCGAGAAAAAACTTCCAGCCGGTTTACATCAAAATCATGAAAATAATGTGATCCTGTAACACCACCCCGAACAGAGCCCCAGGGTTGATCAAAATCAACGGAAACTTTCAGGGCCTGCTTCATGAGGTCTTCCTGCTTTTTTAAAAAAATGGTCTCTTCCATATAATAATTCCGTGCAGCTCCCAACATGTAAGCAAACGTAATGGACCGGCTTGTTGATTCCGAATAGGGGTAAATGCTATATTCGACACCGGGGGTCGTTTCTATATTAAAGTCCATATTATGAAAGGTACTGGAAAGCATATCCACAAAAAGTCCGGCCGACCAATTCTGGTCAAGGCTCCGGATCATGTAACCGTTAAATCCATGACGATAGTTTTCACTCACAATTTCTTTGTCATCATCTGAGAGAAAGCTGCTTTCATTGATATTAAAATAGGGCCTGATACGAACTTTCCAGTCCTCTGAAATTTTATCGGCATAGAAACCCCATCGGGAATTGAACTTGGTCTGAGTCGATTCTTTATAATAATTGGCTCCTCCATAAATCTCAAATACCCAGTTATTCCAGGGATCATCCATTTGCTGATTTCCTTTTACAACAAGACTATCGGGGATCTGAACCGATATTTCGCCATCCATATCTGTATTGGCAAGATATGGAGCAAGCCCTAATTTCAATCGCTCCAAAAGGCCTTTTCTCGTTTCATCACTGGAATTGGTGGAAGAATCCCAATATGTTATCTCATTGTTCATTCCCTCAAACTGCTGACGACCAATAAGATTAATCACATAATTTGTCCCGGCCGACCCGGCATGATGACGGGATACCTTAATGTGGACCTGGGAAAGCTGCCGGTCCCGCACATAATTCATGACAGGCAGAGATTCACGGATGTATTGCGTATAATAAGGAAAATCAAGATATACAGATATAAAATCCCGCCCCTTGGTTTCAAAAGGTTCATCACAACCATAAACATGATTTCCCGAAAAGGATGACAACAACACCAAAGCAAGCACGAACTTAAACCAATGTAAACGAATGAAATGCATCAAAGAAACCCAAGAATTCAAAAAGAAAGTAATATTCATTTTATATTTTGTCTTTATCTATTTTTTACCAACAGTTTTAACAAACATTTTCGAAAGATGTTTTCGATCACAAAGGTAATCAAAGAAGTTGTAATTTTGTAAAACATTTTCTTCTCTTCTTTCAGTCTATCACTTTATACAGTGTTTTTCACACAAAACGCGGAACATCAGATTTCAGATGCTTAATCGTTTTAAAAGAAAATAAATCATCAGAATTTTATCACTTTTATGATGTCATTAAAATTTCCTCTATTTTTGATTTTTAATTTTGTCAACCCAAATTCCGGTTGATCGCACAACTCAACAAAGGAACAACATACACAACACCTGTTTTTCAAACACTTAACCTTAAACCTTAACACAAACTTAACACAGAATTAACGAAGCCAAAACACATCAGGCAGCAATAGCACGTATGTTTGCCGTCGAAAAATTTTAAGACTTCAAAAAATGGAAACAATTTATCTGGTTCTTGTAGGCGTACTTTTCATCCTTGCCATTTCCGACCTGGTTGTCGGCGTCAGCAATGATGCAGTCAATTTTCTGAATTCTGCGATCGGGGCCCGCATCGCCTCCTTCAAAGTCATTATGATCATTGCAGCTGCCGGCGTTTTTGTCGGGGCAAGTTTTTCAGGCGGAATGATGGAAGTGGCACGAAAAGGAATTTTCAATCCGGAGTATTTTACTTTTCAGAACATCATGATCGTCTTCCTTGCGGTGATGCTCACTGATGTGATTCTGCTGGATCTTTTCAATACTTTCGGTCTTCCCACTTCCACCACGGTGTCTATCGTATTTGAATTACTTGGTGCTGCCATAGGTGTGGCACTCATCAAATCGATCAACAACCCGGACATGAATCTGAGTGAGTACATTAACTCAGCCAAAGCCCTGGCCATCATTTCGGGGATACTCCTCTCGGTGGTCATTTCTTTTACAGTGGGTATGATCGTCCAGTACATCACCCGGATTCTTTTCTCATTCAATCTCAAAAAGAGAGTTAAGTACTTTGGGGCCATTTGGGGTGGCATTGCCATCACGGCCATTACTTATTTCCTCATTGTGAAAGGGGCCAAAGGCGCTGCCTTTATGTCGGAAGATGTTCGAAACTGGATTAGCGGCAACAGCAGCCTGATCATTATCTACAGCCTTGTCGGCTGGACATTAATCATACAGCTTCTTTATGCCCTTTTCAAATTCAACATTCTTAAAGTTACGGTGCTGGCCGGCACTTTTGCCCTGGCCATGGCTTTTGCCGGAAATGACCTCGTGAACTTTATTGGTGTACCGCTAGCGGGACTTGAATCCTTCAAAATTTTCAGCGAGGCAGGTTCCAATGAAGGAATGCTCATGACAGCCATGGCTGGCGAAGTTAAAACAGAGGCTTATCTGCTTGTTTTGGCTGGTCTGGTTATGGTAATTACCCTTTGGAAATCTAAAAAGGCCAAA
>JBNJDH010000437.1:0-3113 GCA_051744695.1 Bacteroidota bacterium
TCAGGGTGGCTTCCTGCCCAATGAGGAAGGACGGTCGCGTTACCAGTATACATATGAGGGCATGGAATACGAGCATGGCCGCAATGTTTTCGTCATTGGTTTTGAACCCCACAACGATAATGGTGAATTGCTTTACGAGGGGGAAATGCGCATTGAGCAGGAGTCATTTGCCGTGGTAGGCGCTGAATTTGAGATGACCCGCAAGACCATCCGCAATAGCCGGGAGTATCTGATCAGACGGGATAGCCGGCGTTATCGCACAAAACCCTTTTATGCCCGTTACCACATCGATTATCGGCCCTGGAATGACAAATGGGTTTTGAATAAGGTGCGGGGTGAAGTGAGCATGCGGATCGTTGACAAAGAAAAACGCATCCGGACGGTTTTCAATACCGTCTCAGAAATGATCATAACCGATTTACGGCCTGGCGAACGCAAGGAATTTCGCTGGGGCAATTCTTTCAAAGAAAATTATATTCTTTCCGACCAGATCGAATCTTACGATCCTGAGTTCTGGTCCGAATATAACATCATTAGTCCCGATGAATCTATCGAAAAGGTATTTTCTCAGGATGAAGAACAGGAAGCTATCGAGGATGACGGTGGTTTCCTGGGGTTTTAACCAGTCGTTTAAGAGTTAATTGGTTGATTGGTTAATTGGTCAAATGGTTAATTCGTCAATTTGTTCGCTCGGCTCTGCCGCTTGCTTGCAAGAATTTGTTGCGGATTTGCTAAATGTCATTCTGTGGCTGCGAAGAATCTGTGGCTGGGTAAAGGGTTCCGGGTTCGGGGTTCCGAGTTTACTGGTTCTTGCGCCCTTTCAGGGCTTTGGTTGCGCCTCGATCTTTTTAATCATAGGGCTTGCGCCCCATGCTATTTATTGCGCCCCGTTGGGGCTTGGGGGAGGAATGGTTGATTTGTTGCTGGTTGCTGGGAGCGGTCATTCTGAGCTTGCGAAGAATCTGTGGCTGGGAAGAGGGGCAATTGGTTAATTGGTCAATTGGTCCGCTCGGCTTTCTTTGACGAGCAAAGCCGCAGAGCCGAGCGGCCGCTTGCTTCCAAGAATTGGTTGATGGTAGCTTGTGGAGGCATTCCACTCAAAAACCTGATTCTTTGTTGAAAAAAAGCCGGTTTCATCTGCAATAGCGAACCGGCCCCGGGTGGTCGTTGTTTTAAAACCAGAGATTTTCTTCAGGCACAATGCTGTTGAAGATAATTGATTGTTGACCCAACGGAATTCAGGTTGGGCAATTCCTCATTTTTCACTTCCAATTTGAATCTTGTCTCCAGATAAAAAAGAAAGCAGGCCATGTCCACGTCGTCCATGAAAAGGTCATCGGTGAGAGATGCTTTTTCATCAATTACATTACGGGGAATACCGGTCTGCCTGAATACCTTGTACAGGTTGCGTCGAATTGATTTCGCGTTCATATTGGCACCTCTTTTGTTTGGTTGATTTCATTAATATGACAATCGAAAGACCAGGTACACGTATAACAGATCAAATGTTTTTATCAAAAAGTCAATGAAATGTTTTTTTCTTCCATCATTTTGCGGAGATTAATGAGCGCGTAACGCATTCTGCCCAATGCCGTATTGATGCTGACATCGGTCTCTTCGGCAATTTCTTTAAAGGAAAGACCAAAATAATGACGTAAGGTAACCACCTCTTTTTGTGCGGAGGGCAATTGTTCTACCAGTGTTGAAACATCACTGAGCATTTGGTCATAAACCAGCCGGTCTTCAATGGTGTCGTCAGAGAAACGGCTGTGGTTAAAGATATCGAACGCGTATTGATCGTTCGATAACATTTGTTGGTTCTTTTGTTTGCGGAAATGATCAATCACCAGATTGTGGGCGATGCGCATAACCCAGGATGTGAAACGTCCGTTTTCGGCATATTTGCCGGCCTTGAGGGAGTGAACCACTTTAACAAATACATCCTGAAAAATATCTTCGGCCAGGTCGCGCTGGCGAACCATCATAAAAATAAAGGAATAGATGCGTTTTTGGTGCCTGTCGATCAGTATATCAATGCACCGGGTCTCGCCTGAGATAAACTTTTTTACAAGCTCTTCATCAGACAGGAATGTTACTTCTGTCATAGTCGGATTTTTAAAGTTGGCTTGTAAAAGTGTTCAATAGGCGCTGTTTGTTTTTGTGTTTTACATGAAGTTTCTTGTCAGAGACATGGGCAAAATAACAGAATATTACACAAATTTCCAAATGTTAAATTTTTTTATTGATGTTTTTGATCTGTCTGTCTACTTCCCTGACCAGTTTGTCTTTTAGTTTCGAATATTCAGAATCGCCTTCCTTGTAAGCTTTTTCGGCTTTTTTTGCAAGTTCATAGGGGGAGTCAGCCTCCATGGTTCCCAGAATTCCCTTCAGTGAATGGAGGGTCCGCCCTGTTTCTTCTTCCAGCCCCTTCTTTTCCAATTCATCCAGTTTTTCACCAATATTGGCATAATCGTGGCAGAAACCTTTCAGGAGCCGGCTGTAAAGATCGGACCGTCCGCCCATTCTACGGATTCCGGCCTGGACATCCAGACCTTCAATTTTGGGGAATTTGTATTCCCGGCCTTTTTCAGAATGGCTGAGGGTATGGTCCTGGCCTTCTTCTTCGCCGAATATAAGTCTGTAAACCACTCGGAAAAGGTCATCGGGATCAATGGGTTTACCCACCAATCCTGCCATGCCGGCTTGCAGGCATTGGGATTCCACGTCACCAAGGGCTTCGGCGGTCATGGCCACCACCGGCACTTCTTTCCAGCCTTCGATCCGTTTCAATCGCCGGGTTGCTGTATAGCCGTTCATTCCCGGCATGTGAATGTCCATCAGGACCAGATCATAGGGGCACTGCTCTTCGTGTTTCCGGGCCAGATCCAGTGCTTCCTGTCCTGTGCCCACCACATCGGTTTTGATATTGGCCATCTCCAGGAGTTCCACAGTAAGTTGCCGGTTGGTTTCGTTGTCTTCTACCATCAATAGCTTTACAGGTCGCTTGCTGATCAGGGCATCCCGGTACAGCGCCGCCGGTATCGTATGGGCCACCTGTTCACAGACCGTCGTATCCGGCCCGGCATCCACGGTAGGCTTTTGGGCGATGTTCA
>JBNJDH010000438.1:0-3110 GCA_051744695.1 Bacteroidota bacterium
TGACCAACCTGGTGGACTACTGCCCGGATATCATAATACATCACGGCCGGCCAGGTCGATGGCAGTACCCATTTGAAAGGATAGATCAATGTTGGCCTTAGAGGCAGAAACCAACGCGTGTACCACATTGTTGATGTTTCCACCAGCCAGATAGTGCGCTTCCAGTTCATCGCGTTTAATGCCCTGAAGGCCTGCCTTGTGGGCTTCGATCATGCCTCGTACGATGATGGCCGGCGGCACTTTTCGGATGCGCATAAGGACCAGCTGCAACAGCGAAATGCGCACGCCGGTGACCAATGCTGTGAACCATAAGACCACGGGGATATAGTAGAGGATCACAAAGAACAGGACAATGGCGACTGCTATAATCCCGAGGGTTCCGAGAGCTTCCATAATAATTAGTTTACTTGTTTAACAATGACGTAGTTTTTATAGACTTCTGTAACTTCAATTTCGGTTTTGGGATCCAGGAATTTGCCGGGGCAATGGGCCTCTACTTCCTGGTCATTAATGCGGGCTTTCCCGATGGGGTTGACACGGGTGATGGTTTTGCCACGGTCACCTTCTTTTATACTGTTTTCCTCAAATGTGTCTACCTTGCTGTTGATGGTTGAGTTAAGCATGATTTTGTTCCAGGTTCTGGAACGAAGAACATAATATAACAGAATGAGCGTTGCAAAAAGAGTGCTTCCCAGTGTGATATGGCCGGTGGCTGCATCGATGCCGTAGGCCATGAAGATGCCTCCGCCAATTAAAGCGAAACCACCAATACCGGCAATGGTGATGCCCGGTACCACGAAAAATTCCAGGACCAACAACAGCAGTCCTGTTATGATGAGTAAAACAATAATGCCCATTTGAGGTATTAATCGATGGTCACATTCAGTGATTTATCTGCAAGAGTTTTTTGAATGTCTGTCAGTTCATTATATGCTCCTCTTTTGATCTCGCAATGTCCGATGTAATGTGTAAGTGTAGCACATTGTTCTGCCTGTACGCTGTCGTGCTGACAAACCGCCATAAGGGCATCAATCACATCATCAAATGTATTAAAGTCATCATTGTGCAGGATCAGCAGATGGTCTCCCACACCTTGATTTCGTGGGTCAGGATTTTCTTTCCTTTTGTCATGATGTACCATAGTTCAAAATTTTTCGTAAAATAGGAAAATAATTTTACGGTTACAAGTATTTATTCAAAACACCTTCTTATTCTTTGTTGCTCATTTCCCGTGCTTTGTTCAGTGGAATTTGCTCGCCGTTTAGAAAGGCCACTACAAATGCCCCCGGAAAACCTTTTTCCATGACCTCTTCAACGTGTTTTTTTGCCTCATTGTAGGTGTCCCATTTTCCGGAAAAATAGCGTGTGGTCTGGGCGTTTTCTACTTCCTCTGACGATACTTCGGGAATGGAGGAGAGGGCATTTTCATCGGGCTGATTTTGAAATACGCCAATTTGGATTTTATATACAGGTTTTTGTGCCTGGTTTTCTGTTTCTTGTTGTTCGGTTTCCTGTTTTTGTGTTTGGTCCGAACTTCCAAGGGCTGATTTAACCAGTGTGTCCGGTTTTTCTTCTTTTTTCTGTTTCCCGGTTTTGTTTTCCGGTGGATTGTCAAAAGATTCCTGCATGGGGGACTCGTCATTTTCTGTTGGTTCCTCCGATGCTTCTTCAAGAGAGTTTGCCTGAGATGTGGGCAGATTCAGCAGTTCTTCTTCCATGAGGTTGATGGCTTCTCTTTTGATGCTGCCCATTCTTTCGTACTGTTCCGGATTCCAGGTCTGTATTTTTTTTATGCCCTGGTCGGCCTCTTCAAAATAACTTTGGGCTTTATTGATGGTGTTTTTTGCAGATTCGTTTTCGGATAAGTTTGCCAATTTATGCAATACCGGCAGGTAAATGCTGTATTTGGTATCCAGTGCTTCATGATATAGATTAAGGGCTTTTTCCCGGATACCGGAGGCTTCTTTTTGAAGTTTCCGGTTATCCCTGGGTTGGTTATCAGAATCTAACAGGGAATCAATGTTTTTGAATCGTTTCAGAATTGATTTTTCATCAATACTCCCTTCTTCAGCTGTTTCCTCAAGGATTCGGGAAGCTTCCAGGTTCATGATGTTGGCCCATGTGTACATGCTGTCGGTTCGGTGCAGCGTTTGAATCTGATGGGGTTTAAAGAATTTTTGATACATGCCGGAGAGTTTTTCCCGGCGTTCATTGAATTCCTCGTCCGTGTAAAAAGTAAATTCCTCCGGATCGGGGAGGTTTGAAAAAGAGGATTTTGAATCAGTCGTGGTTTTTTCCTTTCTTTTCAAATTTTGATATTCTCCCTCTTCAGCGAGTTGGGCTATTTTTTCGGATTCCATTTGCCGTGCTCTTGCATAATGCCGTTTGGCCTGGTCGTTATGTCCATAAACAGTCTTTTCGAGTTCCAGGATTTCATCAATAAGGTTGTTGAGTTTTTCCTGGTTGTAGCTTCTGGAATATTCCTGTCTTTTGTGACGCATAAGTTGTTTCAGGCTGTCGGTCTTGGATTCTGCTCTTCGGCCTCTTTTAAATTCGGACAGCGCTGCTTCGCTCAGGAAATCCTCATAATGGTTGTAAACAGTGGTATCAGATACATGAAATGTGAATTGATCAGGTTTGTCAGTTGCTTGTTGATTCCTGTAATCTGATGTCTCCGATGTTTCTGATTCCTCAGTCTGTGTTGTGTCTTCTTTCACAGGAAGTTGCGATGCAATGGTTATTTGCTCCAGGCTATCCGTGAGGTTTTTAATGACGGAATTGTCCCATTTTATAGTGGCCACTACAACTTTTCCGGGTTCGACTCCCCGGTTGGTTGTAAACCAGGCTTTTTCGGTGAATGGATCGGCTGCGAAGAGATAGTCGTCTGCCGGAGAGTTGAAAGGTGGTCCCATGTTTTCAGGCTCAGAGAAACTATTGCTTTCCGCGTCATAGATGGATTGATAAATGTCCATTCCCCCCATTCCGCCGGGACGGTCTGATGCAAAGTAAAAGGTGGTTCCGTCGGTCATCATAAAAGGTGTCCGCTCATCATAATCGGAGTTGACAGGGGTGCCGAGGTTTTTGCTTTCACTCCAACTATCCAGCAGCAG
>JBNJDH010000439.1:0-3104 GCA_051744695.1 Bacteroidota bacterium
GATTTTGAAGACAGTTCCAACAATTCTTTTGTCATTACCCGCCAATACCGCATTCATAGCCGGGAAACCAAAATACCGGATATCGTAGCGCTCATCAATGGCATTCCGGTGGTTATTGGAGAGGCCAAGACACCCATTCGTCCTTCCATTAGTTGGCTGGACGGTGCACATGAAATACATGATGTTTATGAAAATGCTGTTCCACAGTTGTTCGTTCCCAATGCCCTCTCTTTTGCCACAGAGGGAAAAGAACTCTATTTTGGTCCCATTCGCTGCCCCCTTGAACTATGGGCACCCTGGCGGCTGGAAAATGATGAAGATGCAATTGCCAGACACATGGGATTGGGTGAAATAGGAAAAGAACTCTCCGATTTAATGAAGCCGGAACGATTACTGGATATCATTCAGCATTTCACTCTTTACACCACCAACAAAAAGAAACAACGCATCAAAGTTATCCCCCGTTTTCAACAATATGAGGGAGCCAATAAAATTGTACAGCGGGTAAAAGAAGGTCGACTTAAAAAAGGCTTAATATGGCATTTTCAGGGGTCCGGGAAATCACTCTTAATGGTCTTTGCCGCACAAAAACTCAGAAAAGCCCCTGAATTAAAAAGCCCCACGGTTGTCGTCCTGGTGGACCGTACAGACCTGGACACCCAAATCAGCGGTACCTTCAACGCCGCCGATGTCCCCAATGTAGAAACCACAGACAGCATTGCCGAACTGCAACACCTTCTGGAATATGATACCCGGAAAATTATCATTTCAATGATTCACAAGTTCAAAGATGCCCGCCCAAATATGAATACAAGGGATAATATTATTGTATTGGTAGATGAAGCACACCGGACACAAGAAGGCGACCTGGGTCGTCAAATGCGGACAGCCCTGCCCAATGCATTTCTTTTCGGTTTAACAGGAACTCCGGTAAACAAAGCCGATAAAAACACCTTCTGGGCCTTTGGTTCAGATGAAGACGAAGGCGGCTACCTGTCGCGTTATACTTTCCACGATTCCATCCGGGACGATGCCACCTTACCACTGCATTTTGAACCCCGCCTGGTGGATATCCATGTGGATAAAGAAACCATCGACAAAGCCTTTGCCGAATTTAAAGAAACTGCAGCCTTATCTGATGAAGAAGCGGACGCGTTGAACAAACGCTCAGCAAAAATGGCCGCCTTTCTGAAATCACCAGAACGGGTGGCCAAAATTGTCGAGGATATAGCCACCCATTACAAGGAAAAGGTGGCGCCTCATGGGTTCAAGGCATTGATAGTAACACCCGATAGATTTGCTTGTGTACAATACAAAGAAGAACTTGACAAATATTTCCCCGAGGAAGCAAGCAAAGTGGTCATTTCCACCTCTACAAATGATGATTTGGAATTTAAACAGAAATGGGGCATTGATAAAAACCAACAGGACAAAATTGTAGATGAGTTCAACGATGAAGCGTCAGATTTAAAATTCATCATTGTAACCGCCAAGCTCCTCACCGGTTTTGACTCACCCATTCTACAAACCATGTACCTCGATAAATCCTTAAAAGACCATACCCTGATACAGGCCATTTGCCGAACCAACAGACTATATCCTCAAAAAAAATTTGGTCGTATCGTTGATTATTTTGGAGTATTTGATGATGCCGCCAAAGCCCTTCAGTTTGATGATGAAGGAGTGAAAAAGGTCATCACCAATCTTAATGAGCTAAAGGATAAATTGCCACAAGCCATGGAAGATGCCTTAAGTCACTTTGAAGGAGTAGACCGTTCGCTAGAAGGATTTGAAGGACTACAAGCCGCCCAGGAAGCTTTAAAAACAGATGAGCAAAAAGATGCCTTTGCCAAAGATTATAAATACCTTGCGAAATTGTGGGAATCGTTATCACCCGACAGCGTTTTAGACCAGTACAACAAAGATTACAAATGGTTATCACAGGTATATGATTCAATTCGTCCAGCTACCGACAACATCGGCAAACTTCTTTGGTTCTCGCTGGGAGCACAAACCAACAAGTTAATTCATGAAAACATTCATGTGGGCGATGTTCATCACCTGGAAGAATATGTGCTGGATGCCGATGTCATTGAAGAAATATTCAACAATCCGGATCAAAAAAACGGGAAGAAGCTGGAAAAAATCCTGATAAAACGTTTTGAGAAGCATGCCGGAAATCCAAAATTTAAAAAACTAAGCGAACGACTGGAGGAACTAAGAGACAAAGCAGAACAAGGACTGGTCACTTCTATAGAATTCGTAAAAGAACTCTGTAAACTAGCAAAGGAAACAGTCCAGGCAGAGAAAGAACTAGAAGAAGAAATAAAGAATAAAACACCAAAAGCAGCATTAACGGAACTTTTCCTTGAGCTCAAAACAGACCAGACCCCGGCCGTAGTAGAGAGGATAGTCAACGACATAGATGCCATTGTAAGAGTAGTCCGTTTCCCCGGCTGGCAATACACCAATTCAGGCGAAAGAGAAGTACAAAAATCACTCAGAAAAGCCCTGCTAAAATACAAACTGCATAAAGACCAAAAACTATTCGAAAGGGCGTATGCCTATATAAAAGAATACTATTAGAATCTGCCTTTTGCGTGGAATTTGCAATCCCCCACCAACAAACTATTCCACATGAGACAAGCCCCATGTTTCAGTGTGATGGAAATGCGAAACATTGTAGATACGCGATTAATCGCGTATCTACAATGTTTCGCAGCCTACTTTCAGCCCGTTATTTCAGCGGGCTTTTGTGTTTCCATACAGACAGTCTGTTAAAAGCCTGCTAGAAGCAGTCTAATGGCGTTGTGTTTGTACGCCCTGCGAGGTTGTCTAAAAAGGTCTACAAAAAGATTTTCAGCAACTTTTTTGCCCCATCTAACTAAAGGGTGAAGTTGCTGAAAATCAGGGCTCCCTTTAGGGTCAGGGGCAAAACCTGATTTTCAGCAAACCTCTTATAAAAGTCCTTTTTAGACAACCTCATATACTCATGGGCAAAACCTTTAAAACGAAAATTGATGAATATATGAGCGGAATTGCAAATTCCGCTCAGCCGGGGACGCATCGCAGCTTAGGCAGAGCCTACGCTGAACCAGGGAAAA
>JBNJDH010000440.1:0-3101 GCA_051744695.1 Bacteroidota bacterium
TCACAGCTGCAGATAGTGGAACACCCACTGATACGCTTTATGAAGTATGTGCTTCCGATCTTTCAGGAGGACAAGATGTACTTATTCAGAGTATCACTGATAATGGTGTTCAAGGATCAGGAGTTGGAGGTAACTACAAATTCCGTTTAGATTTGGATGTTTATACTGTTGATGCTGCAAACGCTTACTCCAACGGCACAGGAACTGAGGTTAGAACAGAAACGGACACTATTGTTGAAGTAGGATTAAGTGGTTTAGACTATTCTAATCCCATAACTTTAATTCCAGGTTATGATATGGACGCAGTGGGTGGTGAAATTACACGTTATCGTTTTGATTTTGGTTCAACAATAGATGGTGCAAATGCTAATGGTATTACAGATCCTATTCAGAGAAAGTCTCAGTATTTAAATACTAATCCAAATCCTGACCAAGATCCAACTAGTTCCACTTATGCACAAGGTTGGGATTATTTAGCTGATGATGATGGAGACAATGAAGGAAGTATGGTAACTTTTATTGTTTATCCAACACCAGAAACTGGAAACATCCATTACGTACCTAATGACTTTGATTTATAAATCAAATATCTACCTAAGCCTCTCCCAATACAGGGGCTTAGGTTTTTCACTTTAAAATTAAGGTGTTCAAAGAAATGGATGGAATATAGAAAAAAATAACAATCTGCTTTTCTGGCACCTTTTACATCTTTTTTTCTTCGGTTTTTTTATAACTTTGTTTGACAGCTTGAAAATTTAGGCCAAATCTGGTTTAATCTTATTTTCGAGGTATAAAGATTTGAAAAAAACACTACTACATATCGTTATCTTATTTTTAGCCGGGATATCTCCCGCCTTTTCACAATCTGACACAACAATCTGCGGCGGAGAAACCGGTGCGCTTGTTGTACGAAGTGATTATGCTTATGAGAGCGTTTTTACTGATTGGGAGATTGAAGGCGGAGAAATTGTTGATGGTGAAAATTATGGCGATTCTGTCATTGTTCAGTGGGATAAAAATGCAGATACCGGCAGAGTTTCTGTCAAAGAAATTGGGATGGGAGGCTGCGAAAGCGCTCCTATTACAATGTCAGTGGACTTGTCCAATCCGGTGATAGAAATATTTGACCAGGAAGCTTGTGAAAATGACTCCGAGATAGAATTTATTGCCGGCGGGGATTATGAGGAATATGAGTGGCATGATGGCAGCAGCGGCTCAAGTTTTTATACCGAGGCAGATACTTCAAAATCTGTATCGGTTAAAGTTACCGATGAATATGGTTGTACGGTTAGGGATTCTGCAAATCTGACAGTGTACGAATTGCCTGACGTAAACATTGAAGTCATTACTTCTTCAGATCAGGTTTTTGTTAGTGAAGACAGTGTTTCTTTTGTTGGTGACGAGGTCGATGAAATAACTCTGGATGCCGGTTCATGGTCTTCTTATCAGTGGGATTCGGATGTTGGTGATATTGATGGTATTTCTTCCAGCATTGATGTGCGCGGCAGAGATATTACCGATGCCAGTTCGAGTGAAAATACAGATTATTTCTGGGTTACCGTAACTGACGAAAATATGTGTACAAACACAGATACAATGGCGGTAACAGTTATGCGGCAATTGGATATACCAAATGCCATCACTCCAAATAATGATGGAGACAATGACAAGTGGAAAATTCCGGCTCTTGCGCTTTATCCGGATAATGTCGTAAAAATTTATGACCGCTGGGGCGACCTTGTTTACGAGGCCAAAGGTTATGATGAAGGTAAGTATTGGGATGGAACGGATATGAATGGCAAAGAACTGCCAATGGATTCTTACTATTATATGATCGATCTTGGCACAGGAGAGAAACCCTTATTTGGTTCTGTGACAATTATTCGATAGAAGAAAAGGAGAGTGATTATGAAACGAAGAACAATTATTATTATACTGATCTTATTTATACTTGCACCGGCTGCACTTAAGGCCCAACAAGTTCCTGTTTACAGCCAGTATATGATGAATAAATATTTACTTAACCCTGCTTTTGCCGGGAGTCAGGGATATACTGCCTATAATTTAACGGCACGTCAGGATATGCTCGGGTTTGACAATGCTAATGCCCCTATGACACAAGCATTTTCTGCTGAAACACGTGTATTACAGTCTAGTTTCCTGACAAAGGCAAGATTAATAAAAAGTGGTAGTAGAAGCAAAAGACCTAGTGGCCGCGTTGGTTTAGGCGGTTATTTGTTTAACGACCGCAATGGTGTGATTAACCGTACAGGGTTACAGGGAGCCTATGCATATCATATTCCCATGGGTGACGGACAGTTATCTTTAGGCGCTTCAGGTACCATTTATCAGTTTAAACTCAATAAAGACGAACTGAATTTGGCGGACGATTATGATAGACTTATTGATGGACGGGATAACACAATGTTTATACCGGACGCTAGTGCTGGTGTTTACTATCAATATGACAGATTTCAGGTAGGCTTTTCTTCTACAAACTTGTTTCAGTCGGTCTTAAAATTCGGCTCCGATGAATCTTATAGCAATTACCAACTAAGACGCCATTATTATCTAATGTCCAGCTATAAACATGACCTTGGCGAAGGTTATCAGATTGAGCCTTCCGTTTTATTGCGTTCAACCGAACGGATGAATCTTAAAGCAGACATTACAGTTAAGGCTTTTTACAAAAATGATTATTGGATGGGCCTGACATACCGCACAGGTAGCGCTGTTATTTCGATGGTAGGCGTAAAAGTCGGGAAAATGTATTTTGGATACGCTTATGATTATTCCTTCAATGAAATTCAACATATTACCTACGGCGCTCATGAAATTATGGTAGGAATCAAACTTGGCGATAACCAAAGAAGATACCGCTGGTTACGCAGATTCTAGGAATAGTTTTATTGTACCTCGTTGAGACGTTGCACTGCAACGTCTGTACAACATTTTGCGGATGAGAGTTTTATCAAAATTTTTCGCAAAATAAAGCAATAAAGCAATAAATCAATGTAACAATAGGAAGATAAATTTTTCCGAATCTTTCTATTATTGTTTATATTTGAACTTATATAACTAAAAAATCTATTGCCATGAAA
>JBNJDH010000441.1:0-3095 GCA_051744695.1 Bacteroidota bacterium
ACCACATGTCGCCTTTAAAATCTTCTTTGACCCAGCCGGAAACATCCCTCATGAATTGGTTTGCGTTGTTGCCCGGTATGTTTGCTATGCTAAGTGGCAGATAAGTGCCTCTTGATCCACTGTGGAGGGTTTTGTAGTCGTTGTTTTCCCCGATGGAGATGAGTTCTTTGACCGGAACCGGTGTGGTGTTCTTGTTGGGGACTTTTAATTCCTTCAAGAGTTGGTCTAAAGTCTGTTGTGAACCACCAATGACCATGGGCATGTATTCCGACCCCGTATGCAAGACCCCCACCTGTCGTGCATCCAGACCGGTCCTGAGTTTTTCGATGAGCCGGGACTGGGAAACACCATAAAGCGCCATCCTGTCCGGGTTGGCTTTTACTTCAATATAGGAGCCGGTAGAGGGGATTGAAAACCCGGTGCCGGGATATTTCTTCTCCAAACCTTTTTTTATGTGGATGGCCTCTTCCATGGACGGGATACCCCGTTCCTGATTGTTGCTGATGCGTGCCATCAGCAACGGCTGGTCGTTGCTGAAAAGTTTATCGAAAATGGTTTCGGGCGGGTGAAATGAAAATATGGCCCCGGGGTATTCTGTTTCCAGATGCTTCTCAATGCTCTTTTTCAGACGGTCTACATCCGTTGGGGACTGGCACGAAAAGTACAACAGGCTTTCCCGGATTGTTTGGTCAATGTCTTTCTGCAATTTGAATTTCTGGGTGCCCACATAGGCATTGTCTGTGATGGTCAGGCTGTCTACAATATTTCTGAGTGCAGTCGTGCGTTGGTTGTTTCCGTCCGGCCCGATCTTTTCGTTCCAGTCGATGTGCATCATGGTTTCAGATTGTGTGAAGGCGGGAAACCGTTTCCTGGGTAGTTCCAGGAACATCCAGACAGCAGGAACGATCAGCAATAGAAAGAAGGCGTAGGTCATCTTCCGGTGGGCAAACATCCAATGAAAACCTTTGTCGTAAAGTTTTTCAAGTTCCGGTTTGGGGATGTGTCTCAACCAACCTTTTGTTTTTTTGTTTTCTTTCTCTTTGTTTTCAGGGCTTTTGACCCGGAAAAGATGGTACAATACAGGGATCAGTGTGATGGAAACAACGAGTGAGGCCAGCAGTCCCACAGCAACGGCCAGGGCCTGGTCGTAAAACAGGGCGCCGGATATCCCGCTGAGGAAAACCAATGGCAGGAATACGGCACAAGTGGTGAGCACAGAAGATATCAGGGGCCTGATCACTTCATTGGTCCCCTTGATGCAGGACTGGGCCAGGGAATGACCTCTGGTGGCCTGTTGCGTGATGTTGTCAATGACGATGATGGCATTGTCGATCATCATGCCCACCCCGAGGATGAGGCCGGACAATGAGATGATGTTGATGGAGAGCCCGGCCATGTGAAAAAACAAAATGGCCATGATCAGGGAGGTGGGGATGGAGATGCCGATGATCCATGGCGACCGGGGTTCTTTCAGGAAAAAGAACAGCACCAGGAAAGCCAGGCTTCCCCCCAGCAGGAGATTGTTGCCCAGGTTTTTGATGGATTGGTCGAGGAGGGTTGTCTGATCGCGCACAATGTCGAAGTTCATACCGGGATAATCTTTCCGGAAAGTATTGATAAGCTCTTCCACACTTTCTTTCAGGTCTTCCATACGGGCGTCCGATCTTTTGACCACAGCCATGGATAGTGCAGGGGACCCGTTGGAAAGGAACATCCCCTCTTTTTGGCGGGGTCGCTGTTCAATGCGGGCCAGGTCTTCAAGTTTCAGAAGCCGGGGCCCCGCTTTCAGGCGGACATTTTTCACGTCGTTGATGGTGTTCAGCGAGTTGGAAAACCTGATGTTGAAGATGTATTGCCCGTCCACGACCTGGAGCGAACCCATGGAGATGTTGTTTTCTTCCAGGGCCCGGGTTATGTCGTGGTCGGTCATGCCCAGTGATTTCAGGCGTTCTTTGTCGGGTTTGATCAGGAGTTCAGGGTCATCATGACCGGTCATGTCAACCATGGCCACTTCGGGCAGCTGTTCCATGCGTTTGACCATCACCGCCTGTGCCAGTTTACTCATGTTCATGAACCGGTTTTTTCCTTGTTGGTCATGCCAGACGTTCACGTAAAAGACAGGCAGGTCAGATGCCGTGGCCCTGCTGATCGAGGGACGTTCCATGTCATCCGGCAGGTCCCGCATGGCTGCATCGATCTTTTCATTGACATCGATGAAGGAGTAGTTCATGTCTGCCCCGTGATCGAAACGAAGCTGCAGGGTTGCCCTGCCGTTGCGGCTTTTACAGTCAAGATCGTCCAGATAAGGGACCTGCATCAGATGATAACGGAGGGGGTCCACAATTTCGTTGTTGATTTGGCGGGCCGATTCTCCCGGGCGGTCCACCCTGACCGTTATTTCAGGAATGCTGATGCCCGGCATAAGCGATACCGGCAGCAATCCGGAAGCGATGATCCCGAGGACAATGACAGCTGTGAATGTCATGATGACCGCGATGGGCCTGTGAATTAGAAATTTGATCATAATTATTGGGTAATAGATCAATAGATTTTTAGATTTAAATTCTTAACAGACGCAATCGTTCTGTTCTTAGTATTTAGCTTATAGCTGTTAGTATTTTTGGTCTGTTCTTAATTTTCTTTTTGGCATTGCCCCAAAAAGAAAAAAAAAAGTCTAGTCCGTTTAAACCTATCATCCCGCGAAAGCCAAAATTTCCGGCCATTGTGCGAGGCCGTGAGAGTCCCCCATTTTGACTTTCCTCTATCCGCCGGCCTGTCTGCCGTTTTTCATATTTGCAACCTGTTATATGAGCAAATATTCGTTTGAACAACATGTTTTATTTTTCATAAACCGCCAGGCAGGCCCGGAAAACGGACAGGCCACCGCGCCGTTTGAACACTAACATGTTTTGCTTTTTTGAAACCTCCACTCAAAACAGAAAAAAGCTATAACTATATTATGAGACTCTTTTTCAGAATAAAAAGTGCAAAATTATTTTCGAATTTTAATAGAAAACTTTGCATTTCAACAAATGAAGCATAGTTATAATGTCCCATTATACGTCTAATTCATTTTTTTGCGTTAAGCCATTTTT
>JBNJDH010000442.1:0-3094 GCA_051744695.1 Bacteroidota bacterium
TAAAATTGTTTTAACCTCGTGTTTAGAAAGGTTTTGAGTGCCCTCTAATAAGTCGGCAGGCAGGCTCGCATGCAAGAACTTATACATGTTCTTTTGAGGCAATCATTGCCATGCTCGTTTCATCAGTATAAAATTATTCTAAGTTATTGGTCGAATGGAACTCACGAGTCTTTTATACATACACTTTTGTGGCAGGTTTGAGAAATCAAAGCATCATGCTCGTTTCATCAGTATAAAACTTTTTTTTAAGGTCGGATGGAACCTAATCGATACTCATCCCATGACTTCGATTCATCGGATGAGTAATGATACCCCCGGGCCATATCAATTCCTTAAAAACCACAAAATAACAGTGGCAACGCCGAAAATGATGGTGGCAAGCAGTATTCCCCTTGCCGCGAATAGCCGATTGGTCCATATAGCAATAAAAAAGATCAAAAGATTGGGCAAAACGCTTACGCTTACCAATTTTCCCAGACTCTGAATATCGAACATCGCCAACAGAAAAGGACCAAACTCCATATCGCCCTGATAACGATTGTTGTATAATAAAACACTGAACAACACCGGGAGGATAAGTCCCGCCAAAAGTCCAATCCACTGTTTATTGCACCATAGCTTCATTCAATAGATTTTTAGAGGTTAGTAGCTCAGTCGCAGAGTCAGTAGTCAGCTCAAAGCTCAAAGCTGGAAAGAAAGGTTGCTCTCTTTTGCGACATAACCAAAAAACCAACAAAATTAGTTAAACATCACATTTTAAATAACTTAGGGTTTTTGTTAGATAAAAGATGGATTTTATAGGTTTAGCGGTCATGGCCACCTGGCAACAACCTAATGACTATAACCAACCACTCATCTCTTCTGCCTTATGACTGCATAACTTCTGCCTATAAAATTCAATACACCCCATTGACGCTCATCTCATACGATTGATCTTTAAGCTGCTCAATGGCCGGATGATCGGTAAGATCGAGATGGCATGGGACGACCGATACAAAGCCATTAGACAGGGCATATTCATCGGTATCGGTGGCATCGGGTTCCAGATTTTTATAAGCCCCGGTCAACCAGTAATATTTGTCTTTCCGGGGATCTTCGCGCTCCACAAATTCTTCAACCCATTTTCCACGGGCCTGGCGGCAAACCCTGATCCCCTTTAACAGTTCCTCTGCCGGGATATTCACATTCAGAAATGTGCCTGTCGGCAAGCCAAACTGCACTACCTGCCGCACAATTTGCCTGACAAAAGAACGTGCAGGCTCAAAATTGGCATCATGGCGGTGATCAAGCAGCGAGAAGCCAATAGAAGGACTCCCATTAAGCACCCCTTCGCGGGCCCCTCCAATGGTGCCACTGTAATGCGCGCTGGATGAACTGTTGCTGCCGTGATTGATGCCTGAAAGAACAATATCGGGCTGGCGGGGCAAAACACTGTGAAACGCGAGCTTTACACAATCCACGGGTGTTCCGTTGCTTTTAAATACATATAAACCCTTCTTCCGCCGAACCTCTTTCAAAAACAAGGGATATTTCACAGTTATGGCATTCGACATGCCTGATTGGGCTGAATCGGGAGCCACAACAACCACATTTCCAAACTCCCGGGCCACTTCTTCCAACATGGAAATGCCTCCGGCTTCTATCCCGTCATCATTCGTTACCAGAATCAGGGGGCGATGATTCTCTTCAAATCTTATCATATCTCTTATCTATTATCTCAAAATCGTTGATCTTTCTGCTCATAATCAAAACAAAAAGAAGAACCTTTTGGTTGCCTAAAGTCTGTCAAAGATAGGGATTTAAGCGGAAAGAACAATACAAGATCAGACGGTTAGAACAAGCAAATTCACCGGTAAACCTGCTGAAAAAAAGCAGAAAACAACCACCGGCAATCCATTTCAAAACAAAGATATTCCGCCAATTTTTAGTTACTTGAAACATATTTATTTATTTTTGCTCGTTCGAAAACAATCCTGCCTGACATCTCCGGATTGTAATAAAACAAGTTTAACGGTATTATTAATAAACGCCAAGCAAAAAACAATCACCCATGAATATTTCATACAACTGGCTGAAAGATTACATTTCCACAGACCTTCCGGCAAAAGACATAGCTGCCATTCTCACCGATCTGGGACTTGAAGTCGCATCGGTAGAAACCGTGGATACCGTAAAAGGAGGCCTTCGGGGCTTAGTTGTGGGAGAAGTTCTCACCTGCCAGCAACACCCCAATGCCGATAAACTGAGCGTTACCACAGTTGATGTGGGCGATGAAAACCCTTTGCCTATCGTGTGTGGAGCGCCCAATGTTGATGCAGGACAGAAAGTGGTTGTGGCCAAACCCGGCACCACCCTTTATCCAGATGAAAAAGGTTTTAAGATCAAAAAAACAAAAATAAGGGGACAGGAATCACAAGGTATGATCTGTGCCGAAGATGAAATCGGCCTTGGAACCAATCACGAGGGCATCATGGTTCTGGATCCATCCACACCCGTGGGCACGCCGGCTGCCGAATATTTCAACATTGAATCTGATGAAGTGATTGAAGTTGAGCTCACCCCCAATCGCATAGATGGCGCTTCGCATATCGGGGTCGCCCGCGACCTGGCCGCCTATCTCAAACAAAAAGACCCCAAGGTTCAGGTAAAGTGGCCTTCTGTGAATGAATTTCATGTAGACAATCACGACTGGCCGGTAAAAGTAAAAGTTGAAAATCCTGAAGCCTGCATCCGGTATAGCGGACTCACCATAAGCAACCTGGAAATCAAAGAATCGCCCGACTGGCTCAAAAACAGACTGCTGGCCATCGGGATGACCCCCATCAACAACGTGGTGGACATCACCAATTACATCCTCCACGAAATGGGACAACCCCTCCACGCGTTTGATGGCGATAAAATCAAAGGGGACAAAGTGCTTGTGAAAACCCTTGAAAAAGGAACCCGTTTTACCACCCTGGATGAAAAAGAACGGGAGCTTGACGACCAGGACCTAATGATCTGCAATGCCGAAGAAGGCATGTGTATTGCCGGTGTTTTCGGGGGCATCGACAGCGGCGTCACCGATACAACCAACAAAATTTTCCTGGAAAGC
>JBNJDH010000443.1:0-3084 GCA_051744695.1 Bacteroidota bacterium
CGTTTTATAAATCCTTCATTGGCTGAAATGTAGCTCCATACCCGTATTACTTTGATTCCATCTATCTCTTCAACTTTTTTCCATTGGTTTTTGTAGCCTTCATAAACTTTGCCCTGGGGAAAGTTGGGAAAACATGTGATCACTGTAATTTCTGCACCCAGTTTTATCCATTCTTTACAATGCTCGTAGGTGCGTGAAGCCGGAGCATTTACTTCCGGTGGAAAATTGTCTGTGAGAAATAAAATCTTCATGTGCTTATATGATTGTTATTGTAGTGTTTAAATACTTTTTAAAAATGATTTCAATTTTATAATTATCGGAGAACTGATTGAACCCATTTGGAATTTTCGTTGGAATTAATGCAATCGAATCTGAATTTTCAAAATCGAACCTTACGTTTTTCATTTCTATCGATCGCCTTTTTTGGACCGCATTCAATGTGGGTGAAAGCCAAAAATGTGCTTTGCCTTCAGTGATTCTTCCCGTTAACGTATCTGTAATTTCAATTTCTTCATCTGAAAAGTTCCATTCGCGCTGATGTATCGTGCCTGTTCTTTTGTAACCATCGTGTTGGACGATGACCGTGTTTTTATCGTCTTTCAGTACATTAACTTTTGCGCGGCGGGCAACGCGAAATGACGACCAGACTTCCGATGAATTTTTATTTTGAACGGTAACGGTGTTGTGGGCTTCTGTTCCCCTTTCTTTTAACCGGGTTTCTCCGGCATCATACGTGGAAATTCCTGTATCAACAAGTACCGGTGCATCTTTTACATTTAAAACAAAGTTGAAGGTATCGGCGTGGGCGTGGCCGGGCTGATAGGAAGGGCCGATTTGACCGATGTCGATAATGCATTCGTAAGAGGGGAAAGTGAATTTGCGGTAGCCACTATCGCTAAGAGCAGAGGGCAGAGAGCTAAGCGTTAATCCCAACCGGCTGGCGTAATTGTTTAATTGCTCAGTTGCTGGGGCGATGCCCGGGGCGGAATCGTTTAGTAATGGGATTTCGCCGGTTGTAAAGGTGATGGTGTTGAGCCAGATTAGCATTTTTTGTGCTTTATCCTGCATTAATACTAAAAGTTGTTGTTGGCTTTCGAAGCGTTGGTTGTTTTGCAACAGGTTGATGCAGTCGAGCAGACGGTTGAGAATGATTTGGTGGTACATGGGACTGAGTTCAAAATGAGCGCCGTCGTCCAGGATTTGTTCTTCCAATTCGGTTTCAACTATTTCTTTGCCTTTGTTGTAAAGTTTTTGGTCTGAAAAATAAAAACCTCCGAATAACAGGCTGAAACCATCTTCGAGCAGGTGGTTGGCGAGCAGGTGGTATTCGAGGTTGTTGAGGAGGATTAAGTACTGAGCATACAAGGAAGAGTTGATGTGCTGGATTGGTACAGATTGCTTCGTCGTCTCCGCTGTGCTCCGACTCCTCGCTATGACGGGGCTACTTAGAAATTTAATCCAGTTGATTCCTCTTAATGCAATAGGATAGGGTTCGATGCCGGTGGGGTTTTGGGGCAGGTTTTGGATGAAGTTTTCAATCAACTGTAAACCGGTTTGGTGGGCCATGCCGGGTTGGAGGAGGTAATCCATGTAGTTGAGGTTGTAGATCCAGAGGGCGCCGTGTTCCTGTTCGTTCCAGTTTATGGTGCTGGCATTATATTTTTTTGAAATGTTTAAAAAGGTAAAAGTATATGCCCCCCCATTATCCTCCCCAAGGGGGGAATTTGATCCTGCTTCAAATTTTATTCTTAGTGAAACCGGTTTTTCAATCCACGGTTGGAGTTTTACGGGTGTGCCCTGTTTTTCAACCGACAGCGGGTAGTTGAAACCGGTTGTTTTTCGCCACATCCTTCGCAGCCGATACCAGAGTTGGTAACGGATTTGGATGGGGCGCAGGTGCTTTATTGTATTTAGAACCAGAAAAACTTTTTTCATTAGCGATTTTTAAAACAGGTAGATTGCCTGCCCGACTATGCCGTTCAGGCGGGCTTCGTCGTCTCCGTTGCACTTCAACTCCTCGCAATGACGGGGAGCGGCTGGTGAAGAGGACGGATTAGGGGTGGCGGCAAAGCCGCCACCCCTAATCCCTAAATACCCCGAGCGAAGCCGTCATTGCGAGCGGACGAAGGGAGCGAAGCAATCTGTTCAAATAACGTAGCGTTTTGATTACAGAAGCGAAGCAATCTGCATTAGTTAAAGCTCTTTTTTAGAAAGGTCTTTCCATTCCGGATTTCTTTTTTCAATCAATTGGATTTTCTTTTTGCGACTTCCAGCTTTTAATTGCTTTTCCCTCGCAATAGCATCTTCTATGGTTAAAAATTGTTCGTAATAAACCAGTTTATGAATATTATACCGACTGGTAAAAGCATTTTTAAATCTTCCGGTAAGATGTTTCTGCATTCTTTTTCCCAAATCACTGGTAACTCCTGTATAAAGAACAGTATTGTTCATATTAGTAAGAATGTATATGTAGCCTCCATTTTGCATTGGACCTTATTTTTATTTTTTAAAGAATCGCTGGTTATGGCTTAGGATAATTTTTATCCAATTCCCGTGGAACAAAATACCCTTTTATGCAGTTGGGATTTCTTACTGCTATCTGGATATGATTGTTTGATTTGAATCCCGCATTTTCATACAGGTCTTTACCTTCAAAAAACACACCCCGTACCGAATCAAATTGTTGTTTACCTGTATCTTTATTGAACTGGTGAATGGTTTCGATAACTGCACAATCGAGGTGCCTTTTAATTAAATCCCCATTATTATTTATCACAGCCATGAAATCCCAGTATTAATCCTGCTCTTTGGGAGTACATAAGTTTGGTTTAAGCGAGGAGAAATTATTTTTTCCCGTTAGAAGAATAGGCTTTTGTTAATTTTCCTGATTTGGTATTTATTCCTGTCCGAACCAGAAAATCCTGCGCTTTTTCGCGTGATGATAGTATTTCACGACCATAGGCTTTGAATTCGCGAAGGTATTGTTTATGTTCTTTCGTATTCATGTTTCAGAATTTTGTTTAAAGTTACAAAAATATTGATTCTTTTGAAATTGCAAGGGGGATTGTTTTTGGTTTATGCTTT
>JBNJDH010000444.1:0-3051 GCA_051744695.1 Bacteroidota bacterium
TTGATGGGCGATGACGTGCCACCCCGTCGGGATTTTATAGAGAAAAATGCAACTTATGCCAATATTGATGCCTGATGTATTGCAGGCATTTAGTTTGAAGATCATAAAAAAGAGGCTGCCTTTTGGACAGCCTCTTTTTTATGGTCTCAAACCGGGTAGCTTACCCGAGATATGATTTCAATAATTTGCTTCGTGAAGTGTGTCTGAGCCTGCGGATGGCTTTTTCTTTTATTTGACGTACCCTTTCGCGGGTCAGGCCAAACCTTTCGCCAATCTCTTCCAGGGTCATTTCCTGGCACCCAATGCCAAAAAACAGTTTGATGATGTCGCTCTCGCGCTCTGTCAATGTTGCAAGAGCCCTTTCAATTTCACGAGCAAGCGATTCATTGATCAAGGTTTTGTCTGCATTTGGCGAATCGTTGTTGACCAGCACATCTAGCAGGCTGTTGTCTTCTCCCTCCACGAAAGGAGCATCTACAGAAATGTGACGTCCTGAAACCCTCAGCGTGTCAGCAACTTTATCTGCAGGCAGTTCCAGTTGGTCGGCCAGCTCCTCCGGTGATGGTTTACGCTCGTGCTCCTGCTCAAATTTCGAATAGGCTTTGTTGATTTTATTGAGCGACCCCACCTGGTTGAGAGGAAGACGAACAATTCTAGACTGTTCGGCAAGTGCCTGCAAGATTGACTGGCGAATCCACCAAACAGCATATGAAATGAATTTAAACCCGCGGGTTTCATCAAACTTTTCGGCTGCCTTGATCAAGCCAAGGTTGCCTTCGTTGATGAGGTCAGGTAAACTCAATCCCTGGTTTTGATATTGTTTGGCCACAGAAACCACAAACCGAAGGTTGGCACGGGTAAGTTTCTCAAGGGCAACCTGATCACCCTTTTTGATCCTTTGTGCCAATTCCACTTCTTCCTCGACCGATATCAAATCTTCACGTCCAATTTCCTGCAGGTATTTGTCGAGGGACGCGCTTTCGCGATTTGTGATTGACTTCGTTATCTTTAATTGTCTCATAAACTTCCCAAAAAATACGGCGCAAAATTACAACAATTATCGAATTATTGCAAGGATTGTGCGGTCTGTATAAACTCTTTTATCTATAATTATTATTTAATTCTCAAGATTGATGGCATAATAGGCTACCTGTCCGTTTGGATAAACTCCTGTAAGGAATAGCCCGTCTTCCAGGTTTTCGATAACCTTTCTGAGATCATCTGTACTGTCAATAGACACCCGGTTGGCTTTGGTTATGATATAGCCTTCCTGGATGCCGGCTTCTCTCAATTTTCCATCTTGAATATCTGTCACTTGTATCCCATTACGGATTTTGAGTCTCGCTTTGTCTTCATTTGAAACTTCTTCAAAAGAAGCCCCCAAGGTTTCAAATGCTTTCTTTTGTTTTACAACGTCAGTGGAGCCATAAATGTTTCGCAAAGTGACAGAAAACTGTTTCTTTTTCCCGTCGCGGAGGGCGGTGACTGTTACTTCATCACCAGGCCTGAAATTGCTGATTTTTTCCTGAAGCTCAGAAACCTGATCTGTTTTTTCACCATTGACGCTAATGATGACATCTCCTTCTTCCATTCCGGCTGCCTCTGCACCCCCGTCTTCCATGGTGTTGGCTACATAAACGCCCCGGGGTTGCTTCAGGTTCAGTTCTTCAGCAAGATCGCTGTTTACGTTTCTGATGTTTACGCCCAGTATGCCCCGCTGGACTTCTCCATACTCCATAAGGTCTGAAGTCACCTTTTTTACAATACTCACGGGAATAGCAAATGAATATCCTGAATAAGACCCTGTACGGGATGCTATGGCTGTGTTGAGTCCAACCAACTCTCCTTGCTGGTTCACCAGAGCTCCGCCACTATTGCCGGCGTTTACTGCAGCATCGGTTTGAATGAAAGATTCGATGCCCATGGATCCACTTCTTCTGGCCATGATATTGATGTTCCTGGATTTGGCACTTACAATGCCGGCGGTTACTGTGGATGTCAGATTGAAAGGATTTCCGACTGCTAAAACCCATTCTCCGATTTTCAGTTCATCTGAATTTCCGTACTGCATGTAAGGCAGATCAGAGGCTTCAATTTTCAATAGAGCAAGGTCGGTTGCCTCATCATGGCCTACCAATACAGCATCGAATGTTCGGTTATCGTTCAGGGTGACCTCAATGTTATTGGTTCTTTCTATCACATGATTGTTGGTGACAATATATCCGTCCTCCGAAATGATGACACCTGAACCGGCACCAACAATCGGCTCTTCACGTCTGGGCCTTTGCTGACCCGGACCAAAAAAGAAATCATAAAGAGGGTTCCCGGAAGAGCCGCCTGCCTGGCTGGCTACAGTTTTTACGTGAACGACTGCATGAATCGATTTTTCTGCTGCCTCCGTCAAGTTGGGTGATTCTCCCTGCGGTGCAGATGATAAAGATGTATACCGGGCTTCGGGAACGGTTTCTTGTGGAACTTCAACGATTTCCTTTTCCGGTTTAACAAAATGTGAATAGGCAAAAACCGTAACTAAAGCGCTTAGAACTGCGACAGCAAAAACTAAAAATACCTTTTTTGTCCTCATTACCAATGATTTTGTTTCACAATATGGTTAATAGGAGTCTGTTTCGTGTTTCATTCTTCCTCTCTTCATTCTTCCCAGACGAATTGTCATTCATGTTTTGACGAAACAAATCCTTTATAACGACCTTCAAATGATGTGCCTTATTTCTTTATGAATAAATTGTTAACTTTTTTTATAGTTGTTTGGGGACATTCTTGCTTTTGAGAAAGCGAAAAAGTGTCAGATGGTAGAAGAAAACCCCGGCAATGGGCTACCGTAACCCTAACCCTAAAAAACCGGTGAGCATTCATTGCCGGGGTTTTATGTGAGATTTCTTTAAACAATTTTCCTGCTTATCAGCGTAAATTTTAAATTTACATTTTCAAAGAGGCAATGTCAATGATTTTATTTTCCGGATACTGGTTTCTATTTTTGCTACAAATTCCTTGCCGGTTTTATCTGTTGGTTTAATTCTTTGAATTGTGTTT
>JBNJDH010000445.1:0-3036 GCA_051744695.1 Bacteroidota bacterium
AGATCAGATGAGAGGGTATAAAGGTGATTGACGAAGTTGCAGGCCAGAACTGCGGCAATGTGCAGCCGGGCCCTAAGGGATGAATCGGCTTCACTTACATTGGCTGAAAGAACCCCCGCCATCCGGAGAAGTTTGTGCGTGGTTTCGGGGTTGTTTCCTTCAATCAACAACGGTACTTCACTGAAATCTATTTCCCGGCTTTTGCTCAGGGTTTGAAATGGATAGAACACACCCCGTTTTTTGAAACGATCCAGGACATCGATGGGAATGCTTCCTGCTGTGTGAGCAACGATTCCCTCAAACTGGGGAAGTTCCTGCACGATGGAAGGAATGGCATCGTCGGTGACCGATATCAGCCACAGGTCTGCTGTGGTGTCGGCATCTTTGAGGTGCGAGATGGCTTTGGTTTTTTTGGGCAAGGCAATTTCTGAGGCATTGTCGGGATTTCGGCTGTAGATCTGGCGCAGGTCAAAGCCTGACTCTGCAATTACATGGGCAAGGTGGCCCCCTACATTACCTGTCCCGAAAAGCACGACTGAGTTTATTTTGTTTTCCATATGGTATTTTGTTTTTGATAGACAAGTCTTTATTGCCGATTGCTGCACCTTTGCACCTTCTGGCCGGCCAATCATGAAGATAAACAATTTATCAAATAAAAAGGTCACCTTTTGGGGTGACCTTCCATATTTTAAGATTCAACATTTACTTTTCAATACAGATCTTCTTCGTCATCCGTGTAGATGTCGTCGAATCCCCTGTATTCCCTTTCGTTGAGTACAAATTCATCCATTTCATTAAGTTCATCATAAATGGATGGTTTTTTGGATCTTTTCTCTTTTTTGACTTTAGCCCCTGACTTGTTTGGCTTTTCGAAAGAATCGAAATCAGCTTTGTGCTTTTTGGGCATTTTCTTGGATTTCATGATCTAATTGTGCATTAGTTTAGTTAAAAAACTGAAAATTAAAAGGTAATGAAGATGCCGGCTCCGTCCACCGGCATAAACACGAGAACATTGGAATGATGCGTACAGACTTTTCTGTTTTTCATTTCCTTATCTAAAATAGTGATTTTTGAATTGTCAAAATCGGTGCTCCAAAAAAACACCCAGGAAAAAATGAGAGTTTATAAATTTTTTTATTGATTGTTACACAGGGCAATAACAAAAAAATAAAAAGCTCTTGTTGTTCACATTGACAAAAAACTGAAAAATTTGTCAACCTTGGATTGCATTTATTCATCATCGGTCTTCCTGACATATAGCTGTCCCGACCAGAAAGCGCTGACTTTTACCTGTTCGTCCTCATCAATAAATCCTTCTTCGGCCCGGGCATCATAAATTTTTCCGTCGATTTCCACCCTTCCTGAAGGACGGAGCATAGAGAAGGCCCGACCAGTGCGGCCTATTAGTTTTTTCATGTTATTGTCTATGCTGACATACCCTTCTTCCAGGGGCTGGGTGGTTTGTAATGACAGTTTGGAAAAAGCTCCGGATTTTTTTGTCAGGATTTTCTGACTTAACCAGATGCTGATAAAAAATCCTCCAAATATGCCGCTAAAGACGGTGAGAAGCGCCGTGAATAAAGCTTCTGTTTCCACCGGAGAAAAATCAAAAGCCGTGTTTTCCACTAAGCTGAGGACCAATCCGGTGAGCGCCAGAATGATTCCCGATATTCCGGCAATGCCGAACCCGGGAATGGCAAAAATCTCCACCGCAATCAGGACAAGGCCAATGATAAAGAGCATAATCTCCCAGTTGGCTGCAAGCCCGTCGATATAGAGGGGGGCGAAGTAGAGAATGGCAGCTACAGCCGAAAGCAATAGCGGGAATCCGATACCTGGCGACTGGAGCTCGAAATAAAGACCGCCGATAATCAGTAACACGAGAATTCCCTGGAGAACAGGACTGGTAACAAAACCTTTGATTCCGTCATAGAACGTGGGTTCATAGGTTTTCAGGGTATAAGGTTCCAGTTTCAGGTTTTGGGCAACTTCATGGACAGATCGGGCCGTTCCTTCACAAAACCCGTGTTCAATGGCTTCAGAGGTTGTCAGAGTCAGCACCTTTCCTGAATCGATCACACCAGGTATGGCAATGCTTGCATCAACCATGGCTTCTGCTATATGCGGATCCCTTTTCCAGCGAATGATGGTGTCGGTCTCAGTGATGATGGTATCCCTTCCCTGAACCTCAGCGGTGGAGCGAATGGTAGAACGCATGTAGGATTGATACTTATCGGGCATTTCTTCACCACCCTGGTTGACAACGGTTGCCGCCCCCATGTTGGCCCCGGGGCGCATATAAATGCTGTCGCAGGCAATGGATATTAAAGCCCCGGCGCTGGCGGCATTGTTGTCGATAAATACGTGTACGGGAATTTCACTGTTCAGGATCCGGGTGCGGATGGAATCGGCAAAGATCACTTCGCCACCATAGGTATTCAGATGGAGCAAAACAGCATCTGCATTTAATTCTTCAGCTTCATCAAATGCATTTTGGGTGTGTATCCAGCTGGTGCTGTTGATGTTGCTGAAAATCTTCAGTCTGTAAACGAGATTTTCTCCGGGTTTTTCTACCTGTTGGGCGCTCAGGACCGAAGTGAAAATGAATAGTCCGAATATGAAAGTTGTGACTTTTTGCATCTTATTTGGTTTGGTCATGTAAAATTGCAAAAAAAATAGTTATAAAAGCAATTAACGACGCCAGAACCTTGGATATATTTTTTTCATCTTCCGTTGCCATTTCTGACGGGCCACTTCCTGCATGTCTGTATTGGTGTCGGTCTCATCTACAATTTCACGCCCGATGAGGGTTTCAATGATGTCTTCGAGCGTGGCGATGCCTTCCATGGCTCCGTATTCATCCACAACAAGCGATGTGTGTTCATTCTCGGAGATCATTTCTTCAAACAATTGCCGAAGATTCATACTTTCCGGGATCATTTTAAGACCCCGTTCGATGGTCGATAAAGATTTATCGCCTTCTCCGTGTGCCACCATTTCCAAAACATCGGATTTTAACACGTACGATTCGGTATC
>JBNJDH010000446.1:0-3032 GCA_051744695.1 Bacteroidota bacterium
AATATGCGGGCATGACCCCGAAGTGGGTCAAATGTTTATAGATGTAATGTATACATGAGAATCGACCCCCAAAGCGGGTCGTACCCGTTATGTATATTTGTTTGTTTTTCGCAACGGTTTCCCGGTTATGACCTTTGGTAAGTATTAAATAGTGTCTGTTCAGTAAGTGGCACTTTCTGAACAGACACATGACCAGACATATGATCAGACACAAGCTTTGCTTAATTTATAGACAAACACTAAATAGGTACGCATTATTATGATGAACCATTTTTTCTTTATTTCCATTACACAAGGTAAATCCGGGTGCTATCCTCGATGGAGTTAAATTGCTGTCTATGAAAAATTTACAATTGCCTGTTAAACTTCTTTAAAACGCCGGGGTTTAAAAATTTGATGTTATTGCGGTATTCTTGTTAAAGACCAGGATGTCAATGTTGTAAGATGTGTTTAACGACAGGCCTGCCTGACAACAGACATGCATCTCAAAATCTAACGGTCTATTAATATCTAACAATCTGTCTTAATTTTGCCGCTTCGAAAAAGAATGAAGAAAGCGTATGTTTAATAGAAGTGAGCAGGAAGAGCGGCAGTTTCTACAAAAAATTCTCAAGCGGCTCCGTTATACCCTCCGAAAAATTGATGGCAACATCCAGGACCATTCCAGGGATGTTCAGGATTTTAAAGAGTATTTGTGGGAAAATATGGCTGATATGGACCATGCCGAAAAAGTTTCCGTGCGGCAGTCCATTACCCAAACAGCGCTAAGCGGGGAATCGGCCGTTGAGCGGAAAAAGCGCATCCGCAAATTGCTCGATATTCCTTATTTCGGACGAATAGATTTTCAGGAAGAAGACAGCGATACACCCCATCTGGTCTATATTGGTATTCACTCTTTTTATGATTTCGAAACCCGCGAAAATCTCATACATGATTGGCGTGCGCCCGTTTCCGGCATGTTCTATGATTACGAGCTCGGACCGGCGGGCTATTCTGTTCCCGAAGGCGAAGTAAACGGTGAAATCACCCTGAAGCGTCAGTACCGGATCCGCAACGGGGAGATGGCCTTTATGCTTGAAAGTTCCCTGAACATTCATGATGATGTGCTTCAAAAAGAATTGAGCGCTTCTTCTGATGAAAAGATGAAGAACATCGTGGCCACCATTCAGCGGGAGCAAAATGCCATTATCCGCGATGAAGATGCTTTTGTGCTGATCATCCAGGGCGTGGCCGGTTCGGGAAAAACATCCATTGCCCTGCACCGGATTGCTTTTCTTCTTTACAGGAACAAAGACACCCTTTCGTCCCGCGACATCATGATTGTTTCTCCCAACAAGGTTTTTGGCGATTACATTTCGAATGTGCTGCCTGAACTGGGAGAGGAGAAGATCAAGGAAACCGGCATGGAGGAAATCGCCCGCGAGGAACTCAACGACCGCTATAAATTTCAAACCTTTTTTGAGCAGATCTCTGATCTTGTTGAAAAAAAGGACTCTGCTTACCGCGAAAGAATTCGATTCAAGGCGACTTTTGAGTTTGTGGATTTGTTGAAGAAATACCTGGCTCACATCGAGAACCATTATTTCGAAGCGACCGATGTGAAGGTGGGGCGCTATTATGTACCTGCCTCCTATGTGGAAGAGCGTTTCTGGGCCTGGCACAAAGTTCCCGTCGGGAAGCGCTTCGACCGGGTGGCCCGGGACATTGCCGGCCGTTTAGAAATACTTCAAAAGATAGAGCTAAAGGCTCCGCAGATCAACAAGATACGATCTGATGTGAAAAAAATGTTCCGGATCAGCAACCTGGCTGCCCTCTACAAGGATTTTTTCACCTGGGCCGGGCATCCTGACATGTTCAGGAAACGAAAAGGGCGGTTTGAATATTCGGATGTTTTCCCGTTGCTGTACCTCAAAATCCTGTTTGAAGGCAGCCGGCAGAATACCGATATAAAGCATCTTTTGGTTGATGAGATGCAGGATTATACGCCTGTTCAGTACGCGGTTCTAAGCAAATTGTTCCCCTGCCGGAAAACCATTCTGGGCGATGCCAATCAATCGGTCAACCCTTTCAGCTCGAGCTGTAAGGAAGATATTGCCCGGGTTTTCCCCAATGCCCGTGTGATGAAGCTGACCAAGAGTTACCGTTCAACCTATCAGATCACCAAATTTGCCCAAAAAATTTCAAGAAACGATGAACTTGACCCGGTTGTAAGGCATGGTGATGAGCCTGTTGTGCATAAATCCGGATCAGCGGGCGAGGAAATAGAACACATTGCGGAGCTGATCAGGGATTTCCGCTCTTCCGGTTACCAGTCGCTTGGGATTATATGTAAAAGTCAGACACAGGCCAATGCCTTACATGAAGCACTGGAAACCATTACATCCGATGTTTATCTTCTGAATAGCGAGAGTGCAGCCTTTATTAACGGCGCAGTCGTGGCAACCGCTTATATGGCCAAAGGACTGGAATTTGACCATGTGGTTGTGCCCCACGTCAGCAACAAGAATTACAGGAGTGAAGTGGATAAAAGCATGCTGTATATTGCCTGTACCCGTGCTATGCACCGGTTGGACCTGACTCTTACGGGGAGTTTGTCCGGGTTGGTCAATTAAGGGGTTTCTTTCAGGATATATCCGATGGTGGGAATGTTTTCTATCCGGAGGTTTTCATCGCTTTTCAGGTAACTGCGCAATTTGCTGATGAAAACGTCCAGGCTGCGGCCGTGAAAGTAGTCTACATCCCCCCATATTTGCATGAGCAGTTCTTCTCTTTTGACCACGTTGTTTTTTTTCAGGCATAGCAGTTTCAGTACTTCACATTCGCGCCGGGTAAGTCGGTGGCTGTGTCCGGCATTTTTTAATACCTGGTTGGGAAGATCAAAGGTGAAAGCCCCCAGCTGAAACGACGGGGGGTCTGAAATTTCCGGAAGCGGATTGTGGTGAAGACGTTGTGCCACAGCCCTGATGCGCCAGAGCAATTCATCGGGTTCAAATGGTTTGACCAGATAATCGTCTACCCCCAGGTCAAAAGCT
>JBNJDH010000447.1:0-3023 GCA_051744695.1 Bacteroidota bacterium
ATACAACTCTTTTTTGGATGATTCCTTTTGTTTGGTCCCTTTTTGAAGATACAAATACATCAAAACTTGAATAGAAAAAACGCCGGATATGAGTTCTTCTTATGAAAATTTCCAGTCAAAATTTGTAGATGAAGCCTTTGATAACATTAACGATTTGGAGCAGGCTCTTATGGCTTTGGAGTTGTCTCCTACGAGCAAAGAATTAATTGAGCGTGTATTCAGGGCTCTTCATTCGCTGAAAGGTGGAGGTGCAATGTTTGGGTTTGAACGACTCAGTGAATTCACCCACCGGTTGGAAAACATTTATGAGATGGTTCGTTCCGGTCAATTGTGTGCTTCATCCCCTCTTTTGTCTGCAACCCTTCAGTCTGTCGATCTGATTCGGGATTTGCTGGATGTCTCCGGCGAAATCGGGACGGAGTTAAAACAACGTTGCTCGGATATGGAGAAGGCCATTGACCAGGTGGTCAGGGACGAGACGGAAAAAATGATCACAGCGGCCAAAGGGCAGGAATGTGGTGACTCGCCATCCCAGCCCTCCGATAATGACAAAGGAATGGCCACATATTTTATTCATTTTTACCCGGGGCCTGAAGTCATGAAAAACGGAACCAACCTGTTTTATCTTCTGGATGACCTCAAAAGTCTTGGGCAGATTTATGCCATTCCCGGGTTGCAGACAGTTCCGGAATTTCATGAATTGGAGCCTTCCCGGTCTTATATATTCTGGGACATTTTCCTGGCTACCGAAGAGGGGATCAACGCCATTTATGACGTTTTCATTTTTGTGGAGAATGAATCCACAATTGAGGTACATCGCCTCAGTCGCTCGGATCTGTTTCAGAATAATCAGTTCATCGAAAGGTTGAATGAATTGTCTGAACGACAGAAAAAAATAGATCTCTCTGAAATTTCCCAGTTCGCGGGACACGAAGAGGCAAATGAAAATTCAGCAAATGCTGATAATCCTGAAAATTCAGATGAAATCAACACCTCTTTACAGGATGCCAGAAACAACGAAAAATCAGCTGAAGCAAGCAGTAAGAACGGGCGGCGCTCTTCTGGCTCCATAAGGGTGTCCACCGAAAAAATCGACGGACTGATGGACCTTGTGAGCGAAATGGTGATCACCCAGGAACGGCTCAATATGATCGCTGGCAGGCATCAAATTCCTGAGCTGAAAATGGTTACTGAAACTGTGCAGAAACTTACTTCCCAGCTTCGCGACAGTACCTTCAGCATCAGCCTTATTCCTCTGGAAACTCTTTCGACCCGTTTTCAAAGGCTTGTCCTGGAACTGGGGCGGGAGATGGGCAAGTCAATTTCTCTGCAGACCGACGGTCTGGATACCGAACTGGACCGCACCATGATCGAAAGTCTCACCGACCCACTGCTTCATGTTATCCGCAACAGCATTGATCATGGCATCGAAATGCCCGAAGAACGCAAAAGAAATGGAAAGCCTGAAGAAGGAACCATTGAGATCAGGGCTTTTTACAGCGGAGCCAACGTAATTATCCAAATCATGGATGATGGTAAGGGAGTTGATCCGGAAAAGGTTTTCGAAAAATCTGTGGAAAAAGGCCTGGTGAAAGCTGATGAACACCTGAGCGATCAGGAGAAACTCAATCTTGTATTCCGTAGTGGATTTTCTACCTCCGATAAAGTTACAGAAGTATCCGGACGAGGGGTCGGCATGGATGTGGTGATGCAAAACATCTCTGCCATCCGTGGTGAAGTGAACCTCAATTCGGAAAAGGGAAAAGGAACGACCGTGACCATTTCTCTGCCGCTTGTTCTGTCGATCATTGACGGTTTGCTCGTTCGAATCAACGATACCCGTTATGTCATTCCGCTTTCTCTTACTGATAAGATTTATCCTGTGAAGGCAACGGATGTGGCGAATGGCTTTAACAATATCATGTGGCTTGGTGAAAAACAGATGTCCTTTTTTGACTTGCGAGAGGAACTACAGGTAGGGGGAAAGCCTCCGGAAAAAATGCAAATGGTGGCGGTCAATTTTCAGGATGTGAAAGTAGCCCTGGCTGTAGATCAGGTGATCGGGAAAATACAAGCGGTGCTGAAGCCCCTTGGTAAAATGTATCACGATCAAAAACTGATATCGGCAGCTACCATTATGGGCGATGGGACCATTGCGCTGGTGCTTGATGTAAACGCGCTAATCCGCGAAGGAGGGGAGATAGGCAGATAGGTCGTTAGGTCATTAGGCCAGTAGGTCGGTAGGTCTGTAGGTCGCCAGCTCAACACCTCAAAAATATATTTCTAAGTGAATTGTTGAAAACTCTAAGAAGCAATCAGTATGGACAAAGAAGACAAAAAGAAAATCAATTCCTATCTCTCGTTCAAGCTGGGAGAGGAAGTCTTTGCTCTGCACGTGAGCAAAGTCCAGAAGATCCTGGAGATGACCGAGATTACCGAGGTGCCGCGGTCCCCTGAGTATATGAAAGGGGTCATCAATCTTCGTGGCAGCGTACTTCCGGTGATCGATATGCGAGTCAAGTTCGGGATGCCACCGACCGAATGGACCAAAACCACCTGCATTCTTGTAGTGGAAGCAGATGTCAGTGGAGAAAAGGTGAAAGTCGGGTTGCTCGTGGATGCCGTTCAGGCCGTTCAGAAAATCACTGATGAAGACATCCTGCCTCCGCCGGCCATCGGAAGCAAATTCCGGTCCGAATTCATTTCGGGCATGACCCGGGTGAACGAAAAATTCTTCATGATCCTGAACATCGACCTGGTGCTCTCAACTGATGATCTGGTGAACATCCAGGCCATTAAAGAAGCCAGGGAAGAGGCGGAAACAGAGAATGAACAAACAGAAAATAAACAAAACAAATAAAACAACATGCTATGAGTTTTAAAGATTTTAAAATCGGAAAAAAGATCATCACGGGTTTTGGCCTGATATCGGCTATTGCTTTGATCATTGGTGTAATTGGAATGATCAGTATGGGGAATGTGGGAAATGCATTCCATGCTGTTTCAGATGTTCGTTTGCCCAG
>JBNJDH010000448.1:0-3016 GCA_051744695.1 Bacteroidota bacterium
CAGGTATCAGACCAGGAAGCCATCGAACTGAAACACCTTCGTGATCTGTTGCTGCTCACACAATCACAGACCCAGCATATCCTGCAGGAAGAAGCCAAAGCCAAGTACGGCGAACACATCCGGGAAGCGCTGGAAGACAACCGCCTTTCCGGGATCGAGAAAAACAAACTGGAGCAATTGCGCAAAGACCTGATGATTGATGAAGAAACCGCCAAAAATCTTTATGCCGGTCAGGCCAAAGAGAAACTTCAGAACTTCATAGAAGAGGCCGCATCGGATGAACGGTTATCCCCCGAAGAAGAATCGGAGATGCACGACATTGCCGACAGCCTGGGCATTGAACTCTCCTTCGATGAAAGCACCCGCCAGGCCCTGGACCGTTTTCGCCTTTACTGGCAAATTGAAAACGGCAAATTGCCGGAGATCAAACCCGACATTAACCTTTACAAAGGTGAAAAGCTGTATTTCAAAGGCCGCGCCGACTGGGTGGAACACAAGCAAGTAACCCGCCGGTTCAACTACGGAGGACCCACCGCCCGCATCAAGCTGGCCAAAGGGATCTATTACCGGGCCGGAAGCCTGGGCGTCAACCGCACCACCGAGGATGTATGGCAACACCTGGATTCAGGTGTCATTTACCTCACCGAGCGCCGGATCATTTTTATGGGCGAGCGGGGCAACAAAAACATTCGCCTAAATAAAATCCTGACATTTAATCCTTACAGCAACGGTGTGGACATCCAAAAATCGACCGGCAAGAGCCCGTTCCTGGAATTCTCGCACAATGTGGACATTTTTTCGATGATACTGGCGAGGTTGTTGTTTGATGAGTAAGTGGGTGGTTAGTTGATTGGTCAACTTTCAGGTCCAGGATTTTCCCTCAATGTTTTTTTTTCTCGATAAATCCACTATATTGTGAACCGAATCTTAAACATTATTTGCAATGGCAGACAATTTAGAAAAAATTGAGCTTGAATATCTGCTCAACACGTCGCCGGCGATCCTTTACAACCGGCTGGCCACCCCCAGTGGCCTCTCAGAGTGGTTTGCCGATAATGTAAACGTGAAAGGAAAAGTTTTTACATTTATCTGGGAAGGTAGTGAACAAACAGCCGAACAAACCCAACGCAAGGAAAACAAAATGGTCCGCTACCAATGGCTTGACGAAGGGATGGAAAACATGTGGTTTGAATTCAATATCAATGTAGATGAACTCACAGGAGACGTTGCCCTCCTAATTACCGACCACGTAGATCCCGAAGAAAAAGAAGACACCATTGAGCTGTGGGACCAGCAAGTGGAAATTCTGAAACATGGTTTAGGCTCTGCCTGATTTCTCCCTCGTTTTATTGCCACGATTCATTAACTTTGCATTCAGAATATGGTACATATTTTGAATGCTTTTTTTTGTCTCAAAACCCGAAAAGGAAGACAGGAAGAAGGAATCACAAGAGACAATAAAGCTTCCCGGAAGAAAGGGGACGAAAAAGCCAGTTTTTGAATGAAGAAAGTCCATTTATTTATACTAAAAAGCTACATAGGGCCATTGCTGATGACCTTTTTTATCTCTATGTTTATATTGGTCATGCAGTTTTTGTGGCGTTATGTAGACGATCTGGTGGGGAAAGGTCTGGAGTGGCACGTCCTGGCCGAGCTGCTGTTTTATGCTTCTCTGCAGGTCGTACCCATGGCCCTCCCGCTGGCCATTCTGCTGGCTTCACTGATGACTTTCGGAAATCTTGGGGAAAATTATGAGCTTACTGCCCTGAAATCGGCTGGCATATCGCTTCCGCGCATCATGATGCCCCTGATCATTCTCACGGTACTTACATCCTACGGGGCTTATAAATTCTCCAACAACGTCCTGCCGGTAGCCAATCTAAAACTGGTATCCATCCTGCACGGCGTAAAGGAAACCCGGCTTGAGCTCGACATCAAAGAAAATGTTTTTTACCAGGGGGTGGACGATTTCAGCATTAAAGTCAAGAAAAAAGATCCGGACAAAAACATGCTTTACGATGTGATGATTTATGATCATCGTGATCGTTATGCCCGAAACAGCAACGTGACTTTGGCCGACTCAGGAAGATTGATGATGTCTGACGACAAAAAATTTCTCAAACTTGTTCTGTATAATGGCATCCGCTACGACGAGAAAGTGGGACTCGAAAGAAACAATCGCAATCTGCAGGACCACATTTTTCGAACAGATGACTTCAAAGAACAAACGGCCATCATTCCGCTAAAAGGGTTCGATTTTTCCAAGACCGACGAGAGTCTCTTTAAACACAGTGACCGCATGAAAAACCGGAACCAGATCAATCACGACCTTGACTCTCTTAACCAGCAAAGAAGCAAGTCGGTAAATGATCTGCAGGACCGGTCAGAATCTTTCTATTTTTCAAAAGTCCGGGAAGTCAACCGAAACAAGAATCGTCAGTTCCGGGAAGAAGAAAAGAAAGAAGTGGTTGATACCGCAAAATCGGTCAAAACCGATAGCATTTTCGAAACCCTTTCTGATACCAAGAAACAAATGATGTATGAAATGGCGCTCCGGCAGGCCCGAAACACAAAACAATCTCTCGATGAACGTGTCAAATTCATCGAAAAAAACGACAACAACATCCGGCGTCACAAAATGGAGCTCCACCGGAAATTCACTCTTCCCTTTGCATGTCTGATCTTTTTCTTTATTGGTGCACCACTGGGCGCCATCATCCGAAAGGGGGGATTGGGCATGCCGGTGGTGATTTCAGTTCTGTTTTTCGTAGCCTATTACATCATCGATACCATGGGAGCCAAAATGGCCCGGGAAGGGGTATGGCTGGTATACCAGGGGATATGGCTCTCATCGGCCATTTTGTTGCCCCTTGGCATTTTCCTGACCTACAAATCGGCCACCGATTCGGCCATCATGAATGCAGATGCTTACACCATTTTCTTTGAAAAATTGAAGGAAAAGTTTTCTTCCAAAAAGAAAAAACGGAAATGATGGGGGGATGGTGGTTGATTGGTT
>JBNJDH010000449.1:0-3008 GCA_051744695.1 Bacteroidota bacterium
GTGAATGAGTCCGCCCATGGTGTTTGCCGTGACAAAACCCAGAAGCCAGAGGACAACCAATATGACTGCAATGATTTCGAGCATTTTGTTTTTCCTTTTACTATAGTTTTTTCTGGCTGCTTTTGCCTCAACCTTGCAAATCGAAAATCTACCGGACTGCCGCCGCCTCTACTTGCCCACACCCTTTTTGACACTGCCGAGTTTTTCCTGCGCTTTGCCGGCAGTTTTTTCTCCCTTGCCCTCGACTTCCAGTTCAGTATTTCTGAATATTTTCCCGGCGATCTCCTTGGCTTTTCCCTTCACCTGATGCAGTTTGCCTTCCGCTTGATCTTTTGTACCTGATTTCATAATATTTTCTCCATTGTGGGGTTGCTTTGTTTGACAAGTCAAATTGAGATACGGTTTTTATGCGCCCCTTTGCTGTTGTACCCGGCAAAAATACCGCCGGGGCCAAACTCTTAGTATCAGCCCGAAAATACGCAGCCGTGGATAGAATAACTGTAACGCTGGAACGCAGCAGCTTCGGGAAAAAAAGAAGCGAAATGCCTGCGGCAAAAAGAATTAATGGCTCTGGTGCGATATTGAACAGCATAAAAAACCCTTTATTGTTTAATTGTTTTATAAGAAAAATCTCCGTTGTAATAAATAATAACAACTCGATTCTGCTTGTCGATATAGGGGTTTGTTAGATTCTTTTGTAAGATTATGGACTACATTTGCAGGAGGTCCGATTTGATCTCCATCTAATTCAAGCAAATCTTTCCGACTTGACATTAACGCTTTGTTCCATATATTATTTCTACTATCCTTCACAATACTAAAACAGGAACTCCCTACGCATAATAATGTGAGACCGATCATGAGTGAGTCAATTCATCGTAAGTCCGCGTTGGCCTCCACGGTCAGGTATCCGATGACGAGGCTTTCCATGGGAGTCCGCTGTGTGGCATTGTGTGCAGTGCTGGTGTTTGCGAATCTTTCCGCCATCTCCTTTGCCCAATCATCATGCCCTGGAATTCACGTCAAGATTCTGGGCATCAGAAACAACACCGGAGCGTTAGCTTGCGCGCTTTTCGAATCGCCGGAGGGCTTTCCTTCTGAATTTATGAAAAGCGCAACCAATATCATGATAATAAAAATTCAGGATAAGCAGGCACGTTGCGACTTTTTAGATATCGCGCCGGGAAAATATGCGTTGGCCGTCATTCATGATGAAAATATGGACGGCAAGCTTAACACCAACTGGCTGGGGGTCCCCAGGGAAGGCTACGGTTTTTCAAATAACGCAGAGGCCTTGTTGAGCGCTCCTTCGTTCGATGCCGCCAGCTTTCAATACGATGGGCAAAACATAGATCTGACGATCAGGTTGAATTACTGAGCAGCTCATTATACTGAAATGAAAGGATAATAAAATGAAAACATTAATACCCGCTATACTGGTGGTACTTATAATGACAGTTTCAGCATACGCAGCCGGGGGTATGGTTGACGTTAAAAGTTCTTTCGGAGTGAAAGAAACGGGAGACAGGCTGGAAAATGTTCTGAAAGACAAGGGCATGACAATATTTAATAGAGTTAAGCACTCTGAAGCAGCTAAAAAGGTAGGCGTAGAATTGCGAGAAACAGAACTAATAATTTTTGGAAATCCTAAAGTAGGAAGTCCTCTTATGAAGTGTCAGCAAAGCGTTGCCATTGATCTGCCTCAAAAAGCTTTAATCTGGAAAGATAGTGAAGGTAGCACATGGATATCATATAACGATCCAGGATATTTGAAAAAAAGGCACGATATTTCCAACTGCGAGAAAGTGATTTCAAAAATTGAGCAGGCACTTGCTGGTATAGCAAAGGCTGCAGCAACACAATAGAAGTCAAACTTTCTTCAAATCAAATCACCTGCAATCAAGGCGCTACTTCTGTGGAATCCCTGTTTTTTGTGAACCAGGCCTTTAAACTGTTTTCACTATACCTGGTACAATACGGTTGCGGGTTACTTGCGGTGTATAAATCTGTAAAAGTCAATTATACCCGGAAAATAAGCCATTTTTGTCTTTTTTTAATCCCTCTTTTCCTCGACGAGGTGATTGTTTACGAGCGGACCATAGGTGTATTCCTCGTTGGTGCCGTGATTTCAATTGCCACCCTGCTGATATATGTTGCCCCGGTGAGGCAGCGGGTTTCTGTTGTTAACATGATGTTTTCGGGATTTGACCGCCCGGAAGACCGTCCCATGACCCTGTTTTGGCTCTCAACCCAGGTAATTGCGGGTTACCTGGTTATCATTCCTTTTCTTGTTCTTTATGTGTACTATGATATGGAACACCTGATTTTGCTGCCCTTACTGATAACGGCAATCGGTGATGGACTTGCCGAACCTGTGGGAGTTCGATTCGGCCGGCACAAGTATCAGGTCCGTGCCCTTTTTTCAGACAAAAAATATTACCGCACCCTGGAGGGAAGCGCGTGCGTATTTCTTGTCAGTGTGGCAGTAATCGCCCTGTATCATGCCTCATTTTCTCTGCCGCAATTAGTTGCCGCTATGGCGGTGATGCCCGCCGCAATGACTCTTACCGAGGCATTTTCACCGCATACCTGGGATACCCCGACGTTATTTCTTGCAGGATATCTGATTTTGTTCGGGATAATGTTTATCTGAATACGATTGAGCTTCGTTATTCTCCGTAGACAATCGTGGTATATTGACTATATAAGCCTAACAAACTCTTGCTTTCGTGGTCGACATGGTGGATATCATTTAATCCGCCATTTTCCATAGCGGCAGTTATGCTTGCGTCACCCGAGCTTATGATTCCTAAAAATGACGCACAGGAAGCCTCTCCAACCTTTGAATAGTCATCTGCCTGGGTTGCTGTAACAGGTCCTTTGACTCCTGTGTAAAGAACCCCGTTGTTAACAGGTGAAGAGACTGAAGCACATCCGGTTAAGGCAATAACGGCGAGTGAACCAATAATCAACATTAACATCTTCCGCATAATTAACCTCCCTTGACT
>JBNJDH010000450.1:0-3007 GCA_051744695.1 Bacteroidota bacterium
AGGTCCACAACCACAAGGGCAGTCTTGACACCCCTTACCACAGAAGAAGCATGATAAATCATCTGATCAAGAGTAATTGGAAGGGTAGTTTCGTGCCCGGCCATCACATTGGATGCAGAATCACCAACCAAAACCACATCTACGCCTGCCTGATCAACAATGCTGGCTAATGAGTAATCATAAGCCGTAAGCATTGATATTTTTTCACCCTTTATCTTCATCTCACTCAAAACATGAGTGGTTACTTTTTTGGGTCTCTCTTTTGCAGCTGACATAATCTGTTTATTTTTTGTTTTATTCCAAGGGGCAAAAGTACCAATTTAATCAACACAACGTTTCCTGAAGTTACTTAACCTGATAAATTCATGAATTTATCAGGTTAAATCAACATCTGGCTATCCCTTTATTACAATAGAAATTAACACGCTGGTTTTTCAGAGGAAGGTGATTCGTCGACAGGCAAAAATCAGAGAGCAAAGGCTCTAGTCTATTTTTTTAATCATCCCCAACATATTCACAAAAACACACAACCGCCATCCCAACAGGCTTGGTGTTTTATATAGGATTTAAAAGAGATCATTATACCCCTTCATGTAACACCTGTACTTTCTGTTAATTTTAATTACTTTTGCAAAACATTAAGCGTTAGGCAAAAAACAGTCCACCCAAGGGCTTTTCTGAGAGTTATTTTAAGACAAATCGGCAACATGGCCAAAACAAACATTACCATCAACGATATTGCCAAAGAACTCAATGTGGCACCTTCCACGGTTTCGAGGGCTCTTAACGACAGCAGCAAGATCAGCGAAAAAACCAAAACCCGCATACATGAAACCGCCCGTTCGTTGGGATACGATCTGAACATGATCGCCTCCGGTCTTTCACGGCAACAAAGCAATATTATCGGAGTTGTAATCCCCTCTATTGACCGGCATTTTTTCAGTCAGGTTGTCGGGGGGATTGAAGAAATCGCTTTCAAATCGGGCTATCGGGTAATCATATCGCAAACCAATGATTCGCAAGAACGGGAAGCAGATGTTGTACGCATGCTGGCAGGCACAAGGGTGGACGGAATCATCGCCTGCCCCGGGAGTGACATTCGCAACACCAGTCATCTGCAAAAAATTACAAAAAACGGAATCCCCCTGGTTCTTTTTGACCAGGTTGCCTATGATGTGGATTGCTATAAAATCATAATCGATAATTATTCGGCTGCTTTCGATGCCGTAAATCACCTCGCAAACACAGGATGCAAAAAAATCGCATACCTGGGTGGTCCTCGCGGCAACCCTGTCTTTGATGAGCGAACCCGCGGATACCGGGATGCCTTGGTTCAGAAAGGGCTTCCTTTACCTGAAAAGTATCTTTTGTCATCGGACCTTTCCTCACAAGACACAGCCGAAGCAATTAATATTTGGCTATCGCAGGAAGAGATTCCAGACGCCATTCTGGCAGGTGACAGTTTTTCGGCCCTCCTCGCACAAAAAATCATTCAGGAAGCCGGAATTAACATCCCCGAAAACATTTCCCTGGTGGCGTTTGGCAGTGAACCCGCTCACCAATTTGTGGACCCACGCATTTCTGCTATCGAAATGCCAGGTAAAGAGATAGGACATTCTGCTATTCAATTTATATTCGATGAGATCAATGGAAAAACCGGCGAGTGTTCTACTGTCATCAAACCTTACAATCTGGTAATCCGAAACAGTTCATTTTCAGGATGAAGCAATTCAATAATGAACCATTAGTTTCTTATATTTCAGAAGAATTAATATTGGATCATCATAATAATCAATAGATCGTTAGATTTTTAGATATAAGATTCCTGCCTACCGGCAGGCAGGTAAGATAAATCATATAACGCTGAAATTCTGAATTTTAACAAAATTAAATTTCCGGCGCTTCCCAGGTTAAATCACAGTATATCAGTGTTATAATAATTTTCCTACATCTAACGATCTATTGAAAAAAAACATCTTCAATTTATCTATTTCACGGGTTGAAGCGGGCTTTCCTAATGCAAGGTTATTTCCCATTTTTTTAAAACACCTTGCATTCACACATGCCAATATCAGTGATAAGCGTTTCATATATAAAATCATATGCGTTTTTCAGAACAACCTTAGTACAAATATTTTCGTGAGCAAACTACGCTTTTGGGGGCTTGCGCCACCCATCGGCCGCCAAAGGTTTGTTACTCACGCTCCATAGCTTCTGCGACGAAGCGCCGACGGCACGCGTTCGTAAGCTTTGCTCTGCTGAAGCCACGCGAACGCGCGATGCCTTGCAATTGGCACTTTCTGAACGAACACATGGCCAGAAACGGATTATGCTTAGTTTATAGACAGACACTCCTCAGGCATTTTAAAATTTTTCATTTTTCGTGCAACCGCTTGCATTATATATTTATTTTTTGAAACTTTGCACCAAAAGGATAAGTATAAAAACAAAACAATCTGGATTTTTCACCCAAAAATTCATCTTTATAATGCAAAATGTTGCATATATTTTTTTCAAAACACTCCTCAAACACACAACTATGAAACGGAAAAACCTTTTTCTTTTTATGATTATGCTATCATCATCATTGATCAGCGGTTCCATTTTCGCACAAGCACAGGACCTCATCCAAAAAGATCGCTACATTAATCAGGATTGGGAATTGTTTTCGTCAACCAAATTGAATGATGGCGGCGAAGTAATCTCAACAAATGAATTTGAACCTGCCGAAAAATACCAGGTAGAATTACCCGCAACTGTATTGGCCGGACTTCGTCAAAACGGACTTTATCCAGACATTTACTACGACAAGGCCATCGAAGAAATCGACGGTTCAAGATTTGAAGTTCCTTGGTGGTACAGAAAAGAACTGGTCATCAAAGAAAGTGGCAAAGATGCTTTTCATCAAGTTATTCTTGAAGGGACCAATTACAAAGCGGAACTATGGATCAATGGTCAGAGAGTCGCGGAAGAAGATACGATGGAAGGGGCTTTCGGCATTCATCGT
>JBNJDH010000451.1:0-3000 GCA_051744695.1 Bacteroidota bacterium
CAGATCCACTTACTTCTGTGGTAATAATGCTTTCATAGTAAGCATCCGTTCCTGCCCACGATCCTTCCAAATCATTCACTCCGTTTGGAAGTGGACAATATTTTGCCACCTTAACGTCCTTACTTACAGGCTCTGATGTTATTCCTCCCATAGTTGTCTCGGTTACTGTAACGGTGGCGTATCCATCCGAAGGATAAGTTCCAAATTCTACAGTTGCTACCCGGGTATCTTCACTAACACTGACAACTGTTGCTTCATCGGCACTCCAGTTCCAGGTAGATCCTCCCCGATGGTAGCCAATAGTATATTGAGCTGTAAATGTTTGGATAGCAACATCCGGTCCTTCTATTTCGCCCAAAACTTTCGGAACAATTGCATTGTAATCGTAAGCTTCCTGTGCAACTTCCATTGGCGGGGTTGTGCATGAATTCAATACAGCAACGACCGCCCCTATTATTAATGTGAAAAAAATGGTCTTTTTCATTTTATCCAGTTTTTTGTTTTAAAACTATTTGATGAATCCTGTCGCTGCTTTTGATTTTATATTCGCGACATTCTTCATCCAATTATATTATTAATCCCAGCCGCCGTTACTGTAGTCAACTCCGGCCGTTCCAACTCCAGGCCCAAATGTGTAATATTCCATTTGCATTACTTCCAGCTGCGCACCCGGTATCGGGAAATGAAGAATTGTTCCTGGTTGAAGCAGGTTTTCCTTTCTCATCTGGAAATACTGAACTCCCATTCCGGTAAGCATCAACTCAACAAATCTTTCATAATGAACAGCTTCAGCAATTTGCGCTGCATCTGCCGGTAATTCGGGAAGGTTTCCGCGTGTTACCCTTGCAGAAGCGTTCATAACGTCAGCAGCCTCCTGCACTTTCCCAGTACGCGCAGCGGCCTCTGCAATCAAATAATCATTCTCCGCTTTTCTGAAAACCGGCATTGGCTCTGTCCATGTTGTAATATATTGATCAAGTCTTTTATAGCGATAAGAAGAGAAGTGGTAATAACCCCTTTCGGCCCTGAACGGACATGAACTCATGTATTCATAATCTGATTCCAGACGAGCATCATCTGAAGAAGCCTGACCATTATTTGGCAAATCACTGAACAATCCAGTTGACGGAAAATGAGCAGGCATATCCGGATCCATCAGGTTTATGGTGTACATATCTATCTGTGCCCAACCAGGATAAATGCTATAAGTCTGATACAATGAATACCACTGGATATCATCTGCTAATGGAGCAAAATCCTTTTGGATTCCATTTTTGGCATAATTATACACCCTGTTCCAGTCAGTGGCATTATCCTCATCTTTGTTTCTTGCGCTGAAAACCAGAAAACGGGCAGCATAAGAACTTGCCAGTTCAGCAAATTCTGCGCTTGTCCAGGGTTCACCAGGCAACCACGATGAAGGAACAGTAAACGAATTGGAATTGCTGATTTCAATACACTTATCAAGACTTGCAACAGCTGCAGCAACCATATCGGAATAGGTTGAAGCCTCAATTTCCTGAGACAGGTCTGTTTCATGGGTTACGATAAACCCCTTGTCATAAACCAAACCAAGATATCCCAAAGCTAAACCCTGGGTAAAATAAGCGACAGCATTAACCAAAGGTGTAGAACCATCATCCATAGTAACACCATTGTTAATTGTCTGAGATAATACGTCGTTTGACTGAGACAAAACGGAATACAATGTATTGTAATAGTTTTCAGTAATTACGGCATTTGAATATGATGGCTGGTTATTAAAAACCAAACGTGGTTCGTTTCCGAAATCCTGCATTCCAACATTTCCCCAAGAACAGGTACCTGCATCGGCAGTTGTCCATAGTGCTAATCCAGGGCCTTCGTATTCCTGGTTAATCATAAACCAGCGGTTAATCAAACCACTTGCTACCCCTTTAATGTCGCCGGGATTTGAAAAAGCTGTATCGAAGTCCGGGTCATTTAAATTCTGGACCTCCAGATCTTCACAGGCGCTCATTGTAAACACAGTGAGCAGCACTACCAAAATATATTTTATATTTTTCATCATCTATACTTTTAAATGTTTAAAACTTTAATTCAACCGAGGCTGAATATGATCTAAAATTAGGATAGCCCATAAAGTCATAAGCATAAATCTGAGTTCCGTCAGTAGTACCAACTTCAGGATCAAATCCGGAATAGTTGGTAAAAGTCAGTAAGTTTCTACCTATCAATGAAATCTTAATTCCTTTCATGAACCCCAGTGAAAACTTATTCAAATCGTTTTGACGAAGGTTCAGTGAAAGAGATGCTTCGCGCAGTTTCACATAAGTACCGTCTTCAATCCAGAAATCGTTGAAGTTGTTTACATCGTAAAACGCCTTGTAATAATCAAGAGTTTTCTTTTCATTTTCAGTTTTACCTGCCTGATCCATCATGCCATGGCGGTCATCGCGGGTGAGCCACTGGGCTGTTTTATTGTAGATATCACCGCCCTGTTTCCAGTCGAAAAGAAAGTAGAGTGAGAGACTTTTATACATAAAAGTAGAAGAAAACCCCATTTTGAAATCAGGATTTGTGTCACCGATTTTTACAAAAGCCAGATTTCCTTCTTCATCGAGTTGTTTTACTGCAGCTTCATCTACGGTACCTTCAGTTCCGAACGGAATAACAAATCCATCGGCATTTAAAGTATAATCTTCCATCGTTCCGCCCATAAAATCAATCTGCTGAGCCAGTTCATCCATCGATCTCAGGAAGTGGGTTCCATACATTACACCAAAAGTTTCTCCTTCGCGGATGTAAAATGCCTTGTTGGCTTCCTGTCCCTGAGGTCCGGTTTGATATGGAGGCACGCTCAATTCCGTAATTGTGTTTCGACTTCTGTCAAATACAATATTAGCAGACCAGGCAAAATTCGGAGTAGTAACAAGCTTTGCGTTTAACGATGCTTCAATAGTATTGGTTTCGAGTGTACCTGCATTTATCCACTGGTTTCTCCAGCCATTGGCGTAAGAA
>JBNJDH010000452.1:0-2991 GCA_051744695.1 Bacteroidota bacterium
AATACCGGGAGATCAGCGCCAAAAGCGAACAGATGCAAAGCGGGTGATTACTAATCATGTTGGTAAATACCACTGATTCAGAAGCAAACTTGTCTAAGCTGGGGGTTTTTACAGGGTCTCCCTTTGTTCTTATTCCCTCTTCGAACTGTGGTTTCTCCCAGAATCCCATCGCGTGTTTCCGCATTTGGTCGGTAAATACATAAATTAGGTTAGGAGATTCGGTCTTTTCTGCAGGTTGACAGTCAAAAATTGCCGTCATGAAGATTCCTGCTCCCATGGTTATTTTACCGATATTATTCATAGGAATATATTTGTCTGATTTTGGTTATTACTACTTGCTTTAGACTGAATCCCATTCCTTGATTGTTGGAATGTTTCAAGTCCTCTTATTAGTCAAAGCTGCATTGCAATAATTGCAATAAACCATATCACGTTTTTATTTTTTTACTACGGCGGGTTCTTTATGTTCTTGGGGATTAAAGGGGTTAAAATAATATAAGCCTGCTTTTTTATAGATATCCAGATGGGGTTTAAGTCGTTTTAGAAATTCATCGAAGTCTCTATCTGATTCTGATGACCAGGCGGTTTCTGCCAAAGCTGTTATGCGGGGAAATAACATAAATTCAAGCCTTTGCTCATTGATGAGGGTTTCGGACCATAGATTGGCCTGAAATCCCAGGATGAGGTTTTCATCTTCCTCTTTTATCGGCAGCTGGGCTATGGAAAAATCAAATACATCCTTCAGGGTGTTGTACCGACCGCCCCATTTTCGTCCATATTGGTCATTTTCCTGCTGTACAAAATCAAAATACAGTGGTAACCTGGGGCATATTACTGTTTTGTGATTGTTGGCCAGACTTTTCTCTAACTGGTCGGGTTGATCATGTCTCCACCAGAAAATAATGCTGCTATCTACAGGAATCCCGGAGTTTGCCATCTCATCCCAGGCCAGGATCTGATTGTTCAGGCTCATTAGGGAATCCGACATTCTCTTCATAAAGTAGTCCTCTACTTCTTTGAGGTTTTTCAGCTTTTTGTTCTCCATGAGCTTCTTTACTTTTGAATCTGATGCCCATTTTTGATTCCCGTAATTGACTTCGTCACCTCCCAGGTGGATCATTTGTGAAGGAAAAAGTGTGCTCACCTCTTTAAGAATATTTGTCAGATATTGATAAGTGCCTTCTTTGCCAGGATGAAAAGTCCATTCGGGGCGGTCTTCTGAGCCTCCTCCGCTGTATTCGGGATATGCCCGGTTTGCTGCCGTTGCATGACCCGGCATGTCTATTTCCGGAATGATTTCAATTTTCCTCTCCCGGGCGTAGGTCACAATGTCTTTGATGTCTTCCTGTGAATAAAAACTGGGTTTTGTATATGGGTTGGTATAATCACCGATTCCCCCAATGAGTCCCAGTTTGGGGTATTGTTGAATTTCAATGCGCCATCCGGGTTCATCTGTCAAATGCCAATGAAATTTGTTGAGCTTGTAATAAGCCATCCAGTCCAGTAAGGATTTGACTTTTTCTTTTCCGAAAAAGTGGCGTGATTCATCCAGCATTAATCCCCGCCATTGATAATCCGGACGGTCTTTAATGTGGATACAGGGCAGGCGAATTCCTTTTTCTGTTTTTTCAGCATTGTTGATCATCTGAAGAAGGGAAACCGCTCCATAAAAGGCCCCTTCTCGTGAATGGGCATTGATCAGAATCCGGTCTTTCGATATTTTGAGTTGATACAGATGTTCTGAGGACCTGGAGGATTTTATGAACTGAATTTTTGCCTCCTCTTTATTATGATGATTTACGGAGGGCGTTTTTTTGAATCTGAGCAGCTCCTTTTGGAAGAAATAGCGTTCCTCTTCAAATGAATTGCTTGAAAAGAGTTTGATGTCCTTGTCTAAAAGGAAACTTCCTTCCTGGGATTTAACCTCTGAGGGTTGGGGAATGATGCTTATTTCGCTCTGCGCATTTGCCCAAAAGGTTGTTCCCAGCATTAACAAGATGAGGTATGCCGTTTTTTTCATTGCGGTATGTTTTATATAAACCTACTATTCGCTTATGGTCTGATTAACCCAATAATGAAAAGAGAGATTGTATTTTGTTAGTGATGTGTTAATGGCGTTGATGTAATCTGTACATCGGGGTTCAATGGCCACCAGTTCTTCCAAAACATAGATCGATGATGAAGGACTGTAAGGTTGGTTGTAGTCCGATCTTTGCTTGTCTGGTTCATAGTGGGTATCGACAAATTCAAGGTGTTTATTGTTTTCCGGATCGACCAGGTAAGGTTCCCAGAAGTCTATTGCCTTTTTGACCCGTGAAAAATCAGTATGATTATATAAATTGGTGTTTTTGTATAGCCTTATTGATTTGAAAATTTTAGCGTAAAAAAGCAAGTTGTAGGCATGATACGCAAAAGCATCCCGGTCTTCGAAGTCATGACCGGATCCGTCCTCATAAATATTTTGGGGAATAAAATCTTTGAGTTGGCTTATGGTATGATTGTAAAGAACTTCGTTTTCGGTAATTAAAGAAGCATAGGTGAGTAGGTTCAGGCGAATGGTGTTCCAGTTATTGATGGTCAGTTTGCCCGATAGGTTTAACTCATCCTTATAGTAGTAGGCTTGATTGAGGAGCCATTTGTCAATTCTTGTTTTTTCATCTTCAGTTAAAGCATCCCTTACAATGGAATATGCTTCCAGGAGTGGCAGAATAGCTGTTTCCCGGGGGGTGTGATCGGAAAAGGCATAGTTGTCCGAAAAATCCGATAAAAAATCTACGGTTTTTTGGAGATATTTTTGTTTCTGGGTGGAGTCTTCTTCAAAGATCCATTGAATGGCCAGTGTTAAAGTGGTTTCAGTGTGTTCTTTTACAGTACTTTCGTTGTCGGGGTTGATGTGTGTAAAAGGTAATGGATTTTTAGACAGCGCATCCTTTGCTTTTGTTGTAATAAAGTTATTGAAAGCAGATGCTGCTGTGTTGGTCTCATCGATTT
>JBNJDH010000453.1:0-2983 GCA_051744695.1 Bacteroidota bacterium
ATTAACGCTTTTATCAGTTTTGGAGGCAGTTCGGTGCTTACCCGGGGGCATCATCCGCATGGTGAGTTCTGGCCCTTTTCTTTCCGGGAGGTCGGAATAAAAGAAACCTGGCGTCTGACTAATGATGCCCTATCTATCAGTCAAACTAAAGCTGACAATGAAAAGCACACACACATTTTGAACACATTGGAAGAAAAAAACGCAACCGGTGACCAGATGGCATGCGTTCAAAGCAACAGCGCCACCGATGCCGAGGTCCTCACTACAGCCCTGCTGGCAGGACCGGAAAATATGCAGAACAAGATTGTGGCTGCATTCGACATCAAAAAACACCGGATTTACAATATCATGCCATAACAATAGAATTGTAGATTTTTAGATATAAGATTTAAGAAGAATCGTATAAAACAAATAATCTCCATCTTAGTACCAACAGCATGCAATCAATAAACACCTAACCTACAGGCTTTTAAAAACTTTAACGCGTTATCTGAACCATTCTAAATAATGACAAACGATATTCATTCAAGAAGAGCATTCCTAAAAAAAATGGCCATCACAGGATCAATGGCCACACTGGCCGCTTCGCCGTGGGTCAGTGCATTCGCGGCGGCTCCACAAAACGGGGAAGGCCCCAATGACCGGGTACGTATTGCCATCATCGGAACGGGGAGCAGAGGCAAACAACTGATGCGCCTTTTATTCGAGATCAAAGCTGACGCAAACATTGAAATCCCCGCCCTTTGTGATGTTTACAACCCCCATCTGGCGGAGGCCGTTGACATGTGCATAGAACAAGACATCAAGGTCAACAGTTATTCAAATTACGAAGACCTTTTGGACAAAGAAAAGCCCGACGGGGTCATCATCGCTACCCCCCTGCATCAGCATGCCCATATTGCCATTGATTGCATGAAATCCGGCATTCACGTGTTTTGTGAAAAATCCATGGCCCGTACCCTGGAAGACACCAAAGCCATGTATGATGCACATCAATCCACCGGACAAATTCTTCAAATCGGACACCAACGGTTGTTCAACCCGGTCTATCTGGAAGGAATGCAACGCATTCATGACGGCAAACTGGGGCAGCTGGGGCAACTTCGGGCTTTCTGGCACAGGAACAACGACTGGCGCCGGCCTGTCCCTGATGACAGACCCGATCTGGAAGAATTCATCAACTGGCGGCTCTACAAAGAATACTCAGCAGGCCTCCTTACCGAATTAATGTCGCACCAGCTTCAGGTAGCCAACTGGGCCCTCCAAAAAACACCGGTATCGGTAACCGGCACGGGGAGCATTGTTTTCTGGAAAGACGGCCGGGAAGTAAACGATAACGTAGCCCTGATCTATTCTTATGAAGACGGCACCCAGTTCATCTATGACTCCATGACCAGCAACAAGAAATACGGGCTTGAAGAGCAAATCATGGGGCATAAAGGAACCATTGAATTTGAGGTCAACCGTTACTATTCCGAAACACCCCCGCCCGCTCCCGGTATTCTGCAACTTCTCAACGACATCGAATCCGGCTTTTTTAAGGATGCGCATATCGGAGGTGCAAGCTGGGTCCCGGAAACGGCGGTTACATATCAGGGAGAACCCATCGTTAAAGACACCGATTTTTATGATTCAGCCCTCCAACTGGAAGGTTTTGTCAACTATATCAGGAAAGGGAAAGCCCCGGAAAAACTCATCCGTGAAGGATACAACGCTTCCATCTGGACCCTGCTGGGAGAAAAAGCTATTGAAAGCGGAGAAAAACTCGAACTACCTGAAAAATTCCGGATATGAAGAATATTGTGATCACACCAAAAGAAATCAAGCGGGAAATTATCATATGGCTGGTTTGCCTGATTGTGGGCATTGGCATGAACATTTATGCCATTATGGATTACGACACCAACTGGAGTGAACTCTATTCCCAGTTTGGATATGTCCTGTTCATAAGCATCCTGCTCTATCTGATAGCATGGATTTTAAGGGGATTGTTCCGTTTAGGAAAACGGCTGGCAGGAAAATAAAGGGTTAGGCAACTGAATCCCATACGATAGACACTATGCCTCTTTTTCTATCTGCCGGTTCTGCAAAAACTTAAGATGGCTTTTGACCAAATGAAGCTCCTCATAGGAAACCTCATCACCAAATTGGTTTTTGGCCTGCGTCAGCGACTCTGGCTCATTCTTAACAAACCATGAAATGAGATTTTCCGCCTTTTCGGGATTAAGAATTTGCTTCACATCCACTGAACCGTTTTCAACAAAACGACAAAGGTGGGAGTTTATGGTAGAGGGCTTCAGCCCCCTTTCTTCAGCAATTTCTTCGATGTTTTTCCCGTTCCTGAACATCTCAAAAGTGATGTCCCGGGTGTTGGGTTTATTATTCTTTTCATCATCAGGTCCTGGTTTCAGTGAGCGTTCGCCTTCGGCCGGCATTTGCATGCCTTTGTCTGTGTAATATTCATGGATAATGCCGAGGATTTCCTCACCATGTTTTTCCAGTTTGGTGCGGCCCAGTCCGTGTATCATTTTCAACTCTTTCATCCCCACCGGGAGAGCTGAAGCAATATGCTCCATAGATTTGACCTGCAAGACCATAAAAACGGGCAGATCAAGTTCTTCTGCTTTCCTGTCGCGCCAACTCCGCAACCGGTCATACAGTTCAGGATGATCAACAGCGGAACGGGAGGAATAACTTCGTCCTGAAGCACCACTTCCGGGTGTAAATTTCTCAAGAGCGCCCTTTCCGCGGGCTTCAAGATATTTCTTTACAGAAAAACCAGATTTGCAATCATCAAATACAAAAAGACGAACAACGATTTCACTGCCAAGTCTGTCAAAAGCTTGTTTCAGCGTTTTTTCCAACGCTTTATTGTCTGTATCAATATTCAGCTCAGAAAATGGTTTTTTCAACCCCTCAGTTGTTTTATCATAAAACCAGTGACAAGCTTTCCCCATCCTATCCTGCAAGTGTTGATTGCTTT
>JBNJDH010000454.1:0-2976 GCA_051744695.1 Bacteroidota bacterium
TTAATCCGGTCTCTTCGCCATATTGAAGCAACAGCGTGGTTTTGCTTCAATATGCCAAAGAGCATCTTCCGCAGGATCATCAAACGCTTTATGTCAGCCTGGACGACTTGTACTTTACGGAAAACAAACTTGTCGATTTTGCTGAGCAATTTGTCATCCAGGGGGGAAAGTATCTGCTTTTGGATGAAGTCCACCGCTATCAAAACTGGTCGCAGGAATTGAAAAACATTTATGATGATCAGCCCGATTTGAAGATCATTTTCACCGGCTCATCTCTTATTCATCTGAATCACGCAAAAGGAGATTTAAGCCGGCGGGCTGTGATGTATGAACTTTACGGTTTATCCTACCGGGAATTCCTGAATTTCACCCAGGGAACAACATTTGAACCGATCGATTTTAAAGCATTGATTGATTCCCATACCCCATGCGCCATGGAAATAGCAGATTCCATCCGCCCCCTGGCGCATTTCCATGAATTTCTGGAACATGGTTACTACCCTTATTTTAAAGAAGCGCCTAACCTTTATCCCCAAAAATTGTCCGAAACCATTTCCCTGGCATTAAGCATTGATTTGCCTACATCGCATGATATCAGTTTTGGCAGCGTGGAAAAGATCAGATTGCTGCTGTATATTATTTCTGAATCGGTTCCCTTTAAACCCAATGTTTCCAAATTAAGTGAACGCATTGGCATCAGCCGTAACAGTTTGGTGCAATTTATTCGTTACCTGGAAGACATTCGCGTGATTAAATGCCTGTATGCAGATACCAAAGGTGTCGGAGCCTTACAAAAGCCTGAAAAGATCTATATGCACCACCCCAATCTGCAATATGCCTTAGCTACTGAAAATCCCAATATCGGGAATGTCAGAGAGAGTTTCTTTATTAACCAACTGGGGGTGTTGGGCTCTATTCAATATACTGCTGAAGGCGATTTTGCATTTAGGGATTATGTGTTTGAGGTAGGTGGTCGCAAAAAGACAGATAAACAGATTAAGCACCTTGAAAACGGCTTTGTCGTGGCTGATGAAATTGAAATCGGGCATTTGCATAAGATTCCGTTGTGGTTGTTTGGGTTTTTGTATTAGGGGGCGGAAAATGGGGTAACGGAGTCCGCCAAACCTAAAAAGAAAGGCCCGCCGGCATTTCGACAGACCTTTCAAACCTTAACCCTAACCCTGGTTCAAAGATAACTGTGGTTGCTGAAGTATGCAACGTGGGGCAGTGAAAAATTTTATTCACTCTCAATAGCCTGCAACCGGGCATTTTGCATCATTAAATCACCGCCTTTCAGCCAATCTTTTTCTGTTTCCGGATTCAGAATCACGGGCATTCGTTTTTTTGTGTTGTGGATTTCGCTCATCAGCTCGTTGGCGGCTGTTGTGATGATTGTATAGGTGTTTAAAACTTCGCCGGTGGATTTGTTGGTCCAGATATTCCAGAGACCGGCAAAGGCGAAAGCTTCTTCTCCGGGGAGAGTGAGAAGGTATTTTTGTTTGGATTTGCCTTTTAAGTCGAGCCATTTCCATTCGTAGAAACCATCGGCCAGGACCAGGCATCTTTTGGAGAGGGATGGCTTGAAAGATGGTTTCTGATCGATTGTTTCCAACCTGGCATTAAGGGTGCTTTTGCGAATGTTGGAGTCTTTGGCCCATGGTGGAACCAGGCCCCAGGAAAAGCCCTGAATGGCATCCGGCTGGTTGTTGGTAATGACCGGTGTCATGGGAAAAGCAAAAGCATTGAAGATGTCCGGGGTGTACCAATCGGGGGTGAGGAATTGGGCTTTGAAGCGGTCTTCGAGCTGCTTGTAGGTTTTGTTGTTTTTGGTTCGGAAGCACATGGTTTTAGGTCATTAGGTCATTAGGGCGATAGGTCAGTAGGTTGGGCTTACTTCGCTAAAGCTCGTAGGCACATACTACTTCGCTAAAGTTTCAAGGTCAAGGCCCAAGTCGGCTGGTTGTTTATCTCAAATGCCAATTTTCAGGACTTTGGCTTGTATGAAAAATACCAATTACAAGAATGGCTTTATTCTCCTCATCTATAGTGTGGTGAATCATGTAAGGGAAAATATTTAAAACCGCGGTTCTCACGTTGTCATACCGAATATTGTAAATTGAGGGATTTTTGCCGTATAAGATGGATCTTATTTCGGACTTCTGTTGTAAATCTTTTACCAAGCCCCGGTTGTTGCTTGTTGTACCAAACAGCAGCTTCCTGAATATCCTGATTCGCCAGAGGTAAAATATTGGAATTATACATCAAAGGTCATTTTCAATATCATCCAGGGCTGAATCGAAGTCCAATGCTGAGCCGGGATTGTTATGATGGTTTCCAAGCCGCTGTCTTACTATATTCTTATGCCATTCAGGGATGTCCACTTCCTCCTGCTCTATGCCTTTGTACTTGTTTTTTAAGTTATTCCATTCATTGATTGGAATAAAAACTCCCGTCGTTTTTCCTTTGCTATCTGAAATGTATTGTAGGTTCATAAAGGCTTATTTTGCTTAAAATCAAAGATTGAATGCTTTTGTTTTGTTTACTAAGTTATAACTTGTTTTTAAACGGGACAAATCATTGACATAGAATTGGGATTTGGTTTTTTGAGGTGACCGGGACGCCTCCGCAATAAAGGGGCCAATTAGCATGAATGTGCGCATTCAATTTTTTCTGTTGAAGAATGAATCGGAATTTGCAGGTTTTAATGGGCTTCTGGAAACGAGGGGGAGCGGAGTTCGTCGGATCTTATCGTCTGATAGGGCGCTCAGCCATGTTATGCTTGCAAAGAAATCAGAGGTACTGTAAATTATCGTCCGATAGAAAATCGAACGTTCTGGAATCGTCCGATTAGGCGCTCGGCTCTGCCGCTTTGGTTACAAAGAAATCGGACGTCCTACTTCCGTTTATCGGGGGTGGAAGCCGGAAAGGCGATGAGGTTACACATTTCACGTAAGCGGGAACGGACGCGGGGGCCGT
>JBNJDH010000455.1:0-2972 GCA_051744695.1 Bacteroidota bacterium
TGTTGAAGGTGAAAACAATTAAATCATTCATGATGAAACTTAATAATCTAAAATTATTCATTCTTTTCCTTATTGGTTTAATGACCTTTTCTGTCGGCTGTAAAGAGAAAAGCCGGGTCACTTCCTTAACACAAAAACCCAATATCATATTTGTCATGGTCGATGATATGGGCTATGGGGATTTAGGATGTTATGGTCAGAAAGAAATAAAAACTCCAAACATTGATAAACTGGCCGGTGAAGGAATTAGATTTACCAATTTTTATTCAGGCTCACCTGTTTGTGCTCCTGCGCGCAGTGTTTTAATGACAGGACAAAATACCGGTCATACAACAGTCAGAGGAAATTTCGGGCAGGGGGGTGTAACCGGTCTGGGCGGTGGCGAAGGCAGGGTCCCGCTTCAGAGGGAGGATACCACAGTGGCTGAAGTTTTGAAAAAGGCAGGTTATGTTACCGGTATTACAGGAAAATGGGGACTTGGGGAACCAGGAACTACGGGATTGCCCAATGATCAGGGTTTCGATGAATGGTTTGGATACCTGAACCAGCGCAGGGCACATAGTCATTACGTTGATTATATATGGCTTAACAAAGATAAATATCCAATCCCTGAAAATGCAAATGGACAGGAGAATAAACACACCCATAATCTATTGACGGATTTTGCCCTCGATTTTATTGATCGGTACTCAAAAGAAGAACAACCGTTTTTCCTGTATATTCCTTATTTATTACCTCACAGTGCTTTTGAGGTACCGGAAATAAATTCTCTTTACATGGATAAAGAGTGGACAGAACAAGAAAAAATTTACGCCAGTATGATCAGTTTGATTGATGCCGATATGGGCAGAATTAATGCGTTGTTAAAAAAGAATAATATTCTTGAGAATACTTTGGTACTATTCACTTCCGACAATGGGGCAGCTAACCGGTATGACGGTACTTTTGATAGCTCCGGCGAATTAAGGGGAAGGAAACGCGATGTTTACGAAGGAGGAATCCGGGTACCTCTAATAGTTTCTATGCCAGGTACTGTGCCACAGGGCGAAACAAACCATACTGTAGGATATTTTGCCGATGTTTTACCAACTTTTGCAGAAATTGCCAGGCAGAAAATACCAGAAAATACAGATGGAATTAGTTTGAAAGATGTTTTTCTGAAAAATCAACATTTTGAAGATGAGCGAACTCTGTACTGGGAGTTTCATGAACAGGGAGGGAAACAGGCTGTACGTATGGGAAACTGGAAAGGTTTACGTTTAGATGTGCATGAAAATGGATTTCATGATGGGGTTGAATTGTATGATTTGAAAACGGATCCCTCCGAAACGAATAACGTAGCAGACCGCTATCCGGAAATCGTAGAACAAATAAAAAGTATTATGCTCCGGGAACATGAAGTTTCGGAAGCATTCCCATTTAATTTTGAAACAACTAATTACTAAAGATATGAAATCGAATAACAAAAAATTATTAAGTATTCCCATCATCGGATTAATGGCATTTTCTGCATTAAGCAATGATAAAATCAAAGAGGCTGAACAAGCACAGAACAAACCTAACATCCTTATAATAGTCCCTGATGATTTGGGGTGGCGGGATGTAGGTTATTATGGTTCAGATATAAAAACACCCAATATCGACAAACTGGCAAAATCAGGTATTCGTCTCAACCAGCATTATGTGATGCCAACCTGCACGCCGACACGGGTAAGCCTGATGACAGGTAAGTATCCCAGTCGTTACGGAATAACCGGCCCCGATTACGGTGAAGTAATCGACCTTGGCGACCCCACACTAGCCTCGATATTAAAAAAGAATGGTTATTTCACAGCCATCGCCGGGAAATGGCATTTGGGTTCTCCGCCCTACACTCCTTTAAAATATGGTTTTCAGTCATCTTACGGATATTTTGACGGCCAGATTGATCCCTATACCCATGAATACAAAACAGAAACAGCACTTACCGACAGAAGATCATGGCACCGGAATGATGAATACCTTGATGAAGAAGGGCATGTTACCGACCTTCTTGCCGCCGAAGCAATCCGGGTTATCGAAAAAAACAGCGACAAACCATTTTTCCTTTATGTGGCCAATCATGTGCCCCATTCCCCGCTGGATGAGCCTGATGAGTGGATGTCTGTTTATGATGACAAGTACATGTTCCCGTCCCGAAAGTTGTTTGCAGCCAGTGTTACCCACATGGATGATGCGATAGGTAAAATTATCGATGCACTGGAACGTACTGGCCAGCGCGAAAATACACTGATACTTTTCACAAGTGACAACGGAGGGCAGCACAGTTGGCACAGCCAAACACAATACAGGGGAAAATATGCCGATAAACCACACAAGGTGCTGGGAAACAATTATCCCCTTCGTGGATGGAAAGGGGATTTGTATGAGGGAGGTATTAGAGTACCAGCCTTTGTAAACTGGCCGGGCCGGCTGGAACCTGGAGTAATCGATTTTCCGGTGCACATATCAGACTGGCTGCCCACCCTGTGTGAACTGATAGGAACAGAAACTTCACCGGACCATATTCTTGACGGACAGAGCATCTGGCCGCTGCTTACCAAAGAAAAGCAGGTAGCAGACAAACGACCCATATACTGGAAAATAAGGTCGCATTTTGCCATCAGGGAAGATAACTGGAAATTGCTGGTAAACCGGAATACGAACAAGGCTGAATTGTATGATTTGGAAAATGATTTCAGGGAAACTCGGGACCTCAGCGAAACAAACCCCGAAAAAACAACATACCTGATGGAAATGCTTGAAGGATTTAAAGAAAGGGACAGAAATTAAAACATTAAAAACATAATTATGGAAAAAATTTTAAGAATCTTAATTGCAGCATTTTTTTTAGGTATTTATTTGTCTTGTGACACCAATAAAGTCCAATTCAAACATGATACTGAAAATAAAAAAGTAGATGTCTATTTTGGAGACAGTTATTTTACTTCCTA
>JBNJDH010000456.1:0-2966 GCA_051744695.1 Bacteroidota bacterium
ACACCAGTGGGGAGTCTCCAAGGAAGCGACCTCTAGTACTCAGCAGAGAGATGGCGGATCTCGAACAGGCGCTGAACGACTACATGTTTTCAACGTCCCGTCAAGGAAATTACCTGAGTAAAATTGAATGCCAGGTTCTTCTGTGTATATCTCCATAGTTCGTCCATTTTCAGGATCTTCAACTTTTGCAGCAAACTTTGGCTCATCCTGTTTTTCCCTGGAGAGCACATAATTGTGGTCATATCCCCCTGACACTTCCTCGATGCGTTCTCCCACTGCATGGGGCTCTGTAAAATCCATGGGTGTCCCTTCCACTGGTTTGATCTCACCTGTGGGGATAAGTGTAGAATCAACCGGGGTGTAGTGAGAAGCATTGATTGTCACCTTATGGTCGAGTATATCTCCCTTGCCGGAAAGGTTGTAGTAAGCATGATTGGTAAGGTTTACCGGAGTTGCTTTGTCGGTGTTTGCCTTATATTCAATTTTCAGACTGTCGCCTTCGAGCTTGTAGATTACTGTCACGTCAAGATTCCCAGGATATCCTTCTTCGCCATCCTCACTCAGGTAAGAAAGTTTTAAGGCCGGGCCTTCATTGTTGTCAATGATCTCGCTGTCCCATAATACTTTATCGAATCCTTTTTCTCCTCCGTGAAGGTGGTTGGCGCCATCATTGGTGTCAAGTTCATAAGTCTGACCGTTAAGTTCAAATTCCCCGCCGGCAATACGATTTCCATATCGTCCTACCAGCGCCCCGAAATAGGGCGTACCATCCAAATAGGGTTGGAGGGAAGAGAAGCCCAGCACTACATTATCCATGTTGCCGTTTTGATCCGGTGTTTTTACGGATGTAATGATGCCCCCGTAATTGCTGATTTTTGCTTCAATGCCGGTTTGACTTTTAAGGGTGAAAAGATGCACTTTTCGGCCATCTTCCAGTGTGCCCCATTCCTGGCGGGTAACCGATGAATTATCGGAAGACTGGCATCCAGTCAGTAACAAGGCCGTTAAAATTAAAGAAAATAGTGTTTTCATGATGTTCTAAAAGTTTGGTTGTTTATGAATGATAAATAATTGAAATTCCGCTTTTAATCTATTCTTTTATCCATTTCGGCAAGGTTGCCATATTCCTGTGCTGATTTCTTTGTGTTAAAAAGCTATGCAAAAATTCAAAAAATTTCGCTGAAAGATTGTTTTAAAAGTAAAAAATACTTTTTACATTAGCAAAAGAAAAACAATCCAAAATTAGTATAGAAATCCAATATGGTAAAAACAGATCTATATAAAGGCAGTCCGAAACAATATGTGGCCGTGGACTGTGTCATTTTTGGATATGAGGATTACCAGTTGAAGTTGCTTCTGATGCCGCGCCCTTTGGAGCCTTCCATAGGAGGATGGTCATTGATGGGAGGTTTCTGTGAAGATGATGAGTCGCTTGAGACAGCAGCGACAAGGGTTTTGGCGAAAAACACGGGCCTTACCAATATTTATCTTGAACAGGTTCAGGCTTTTTCAGATGTAGACCGGGATCCTGGCGGAAGGGTTATTTCAATGGTTTATTATGCACTGATTCCTCTTTTTCAGCAGGACATAGATAAAGTACATAAACGGGGGGCCCATTGGTTTCCTGTAAACGAGCTGCCCGAACTTATTTTTGATCATCAGCAGATGGTGGATCTGGCTCTCAAAAAATTGCAGATGCGAGCAACTTATCAGTTGGTAGGAAAAGAATTGTTGCCTGAGCATTTTACCATTACACAATTGCGAAAATTGTACGAGGCCATTTTTCAGCGTGATATAGATCCGGGTAATTTCCGGAAAAAAGTTTTATCCCTCAATGCATTGGAAAGACTTGATAAAAAGGATTCCACAGAATCGAAGAAGGGTGCTTACTTGTACAAGTTTAGGGAAGAGCCCGAAATGGGAAACAGCGACAGAATTTTAAAGGTGAATTTTAATTTGTTGTAACGAAATAATTTTATGGAATCGTTTAAATTTTCAGAGCACGCCCACCGGCGGTACAATCCACTTACCGGAGATTGGGTGCTGGTTTCTCCTCACCGGACCAAAAGACCCTGGCAGGGGAAAGTAGAGAAGAATGTGAAAGATGACCGCCCCGAATATGACCCCAAATGTTATTTGTGTCCCGGCAATGAAAGGGCAGGGGGAGTCAAAAACCCCGATTACAAGAATACATTCGTTTTTCAGAACGATTTCAGCGCCCTGATCTCTGATGTACCTGAGGGCAAATTTGAAAAAGGGGAATTCTTTAAAGCCTCGAGTGAGCAGGGACTTTGTAAAGTCCTTTGTTTCTCGCCCCGGCACGACTTGACCATCCCCGAAATGGATGTGGAAAACATCAGGAAAGTTGTGGATGTCTGGACGCAGGAATATAATGAACTTGGAAGCTATGACTTCATCAATTATGTGCAGATATTTGAAAACAAGGGAGAGATCATGGGGTGCAGCAATCCTCATCCTCATGGTCAGATATGGGCCCAGCAATCCATTCCGGGAGAACCGGCAAAGGAACAGGAAACTCAGAAAGCCTACTTTGAGAAACACGGACATACATTGCTGGGAGATTATTTAGAGGAGGAGTTAAAATCAGGCGAACGTATTTTGGTCGAGAATCCACACTTCGTGGCTCTGGTCCCTTTTTGGGCCATATGGCCTTATGAAGCCATGATCATAAGCAAAAGAGCCGTTTCTGATTTGACTGACCTGTCGGACGAGGAAAAAACATCCATGGCCGATTGCTATAAAAAGCTGACGGTCATGTATGACAATCTGTTTGAAGCCTCATTTCCCTATTCAGCCGGTATTCATCAGGCCCCCCCTGATGGTAAAGACCATCCGGAGTGGCATCTGCATATGCATTTTTATCCGCCTTTGCTACGTTCGGCCACAGTGAAAAAATTCATGGTGGGTTATGAAATGATGGCCGATCCCCAAAGGGATTTAACTGC
>JBNJDH010000457.1:0-2966 GCA_051744695.1 Bacteroidota bacterium
GCCTGCCAAAATCCGTTTTGTCGGTGCAGTAATAAAAAATGACCAGGGGGTTCCGGTTTCACCTATCCTGACTTTGTTGACTGTAATTATCCCGTCTTCCCCGGTTGTCTCCAGGGCAAATTCGGTAAAATTATTTTCCGCATTTTTTGTAAGTTTTGTTACTTTGTTCGGGTATACTTCATTTATTGATTTGCCAACGTTATTTTGATCCGGGTGAGCCGAGATCATACCGCTTTCGGTAGCCAAAGCAGCGTATCCTGTTTCATAAAGGGATATATCATTAACCAGGTTGGCAATCTGTTTCATTGAAAAATCAACGCCGGCAACCCCCAGGGATTTACCATCCACTATAATAGGCACGCAAACGCTGACCAGCATAACGGTTTCACCGCCGACCTCATATTCAAACGGATCCATAATCACTTCTTTTTTGGAGTCTCTGGCTTTGGTATACCATGCTGCATCCAAATCAACGCAGGTTTCCAGATGGACCCCGCCCACACGATTCCAGTAAGGTGCAAACCTTCCCTGATCCGTATGTCCGGGATCCCCTTTGTAGTTCATGTCCTGTCCGTCAAAAGCATTCGGCTCCCAGACCGTCCAGATCCCGAGATATCCGGGGTTGTTTTCAAGCATCCCCTCCATCATGGACAGAAGATTTTCCCGATCCGCCAGTTTATCCGTTTTTTTCATGTTTTGGGTGGCGTATGACAATGATCTTGCCGTGCCGAAAGCTTTTTCAATATCAAGCCGGATCTCGTTTGCAAACTCTTTCGAGACAGCGTCAATTTCGTTCATCGCCTGGTTTTTTGAAATGCTTGTGGCTTTCATGGTGATGACACTTACTGTGCTGACAAATGAAATCACCACCACAATCCCGATTGAAAGCATTAATTTGCTTGTAAGCTTCAGGTTCTTTAGCATCTGCAATTCCTCTTGTTAACCGTTACGGTTTCAATAAAAAAACCGGGCACCTTTTGGGTGACCCGGTTTCGATTGCTTTTTATGTTGATGCAACCCGGCTGTCTCTCCAAAGGACCCGTGGCTTTCCGTCCCTGCCTTGCGACAGGTTTGGCCTTTATTATTTGTTCGAATTGTAATCGGTTTTCCGATGATTTTCAACATAATTTTTGAAACACTGTTCCACCATAATAAACAAGGCAGCGGCCTTTTTATTGAGAATCCCTTTTGGGTGTTATTCCAGCCTTTTTTCACACAGAAGAAACTATATCTATATTTTGTCGGTGAAAGAGGTAAGGGCATAAAAAGCTTTAAGAGACAGCTTCTTATGAGATAGACTTCATACAGTAAATAGTTTATGTGCAATGTTTTAAAAATAGTGTATAATATCAAGCTTTTCAGCAAGAATAATATAATAAAAAGCAGGTGCGGAAATGGCGGTCAAACCATCGTATGAAGAACTGGAGCAGAAGGTCAAAGAACTTGAAAAGATTAATTTGAAATACCAGAAAACCCGGAAAGAACTGCATGAAATCAGGAGGCATCATGAAAGACTTGTCAATACAGTCCCTTGTGCAATATATGAGTATGTCAGATGGCCGGACGGCCGGAGTAAGTTTATTTATATCAGCCCTGAATGTAAAAAAATATTCGGACATGACTCCGAAAGCATAATAAACAATTCTGTCTCGTTGTTTGATATGGTTCATAAAGAAGATGTTGAAAGGCTGAGATCGGAGGATGAAACTGCCAATCTTGCCTGGATTCCGTTTCAAAGCGAAGTTCGGATAGTCCTGCCGGATAAAAAGATAAAATGGATTCAGTTAACTTCCAGGCCGAGCAGTCAAAAAATGGATATGCAGACCATATGGAGCGGCGTAATTCAGGACATTACCACGCGCAAGCTCGCAGAAGAACAAAGGAATACTCTGCTTCAGAAATTGCAAAAAGCTTTGACCGAGGTCAGAACCCTGAAGGGGATAATTCCGATTTGCTCTTACTGTAAAAAAATCCGGGATGATAAAGGATACTGGAATTTGATTGAGAGCTATTTACAAGAACATTCGGAAGCTGAATTCACTCACGGGATGTGTCCTGATTGTCTTGATCAAACATACGGCCATGAAGATTGGTATATAAAAATGAGAAAAAGCAAAACAAAAAAATAATACATGGCAATTCGGGCTCAAGACTTTCCGCGTATTTCCTGACATTACATTTCGGAACCTTTTCAAATTTTTTATTTGATACCCCCCCTGCCCTGTCAATTAATTGGATCACTGCAAGACTGATTCTTTTTTACCCACCCCCTGTATATTAAATATCCAATTACAATGGTTTGCAATTCAAACATATACTGAAAATATACAGAAGTTTCTTTTATTCCGGAGCGTTATAATCCATGGCACGCATATTGAACTAACTAAGAAGCGAAAGGCGAAAAAAACAGATTGAAAAATTTAAAACCAAAACCGGGAGATCAAAATGAAACGAACAAATATCAAAAAAATCACAGTTCTTGCCTCTTCCATCCTTCTGATAGGGCTTGCAAGTTATGCTCTGGCCGGGATGGGCGGCAACAATAACATGGGTGGACACGGAACAAACAACACCCGCATGAACGGATCAAATGGATACGGCGGTAATCATATGAATATGAGAGGAAACCACGGATACGGATCCGGAAACCATATGGATAATGGTCGGTATAACCACAATAACCGGCAGTTCAGAGGAAACGATTCAATGCGGAATGGATATCGGAACAACCCGGGTCAGCGCAACGGCCAAAAATTCAACAACAACGGATATAATCAAAGGTCCGGGCGGAATCAGTCTGACGACGGCATGACCAGAAGATAGCATTAAGCTCAAAACACCCTCCCCTGCTTTACTTACCTCATTATCCGCAAAAGGCCGGTTTTTAACCGGCCTTTCTTTTTCCGAGCCTGGGGAAAAATCCTGTATAGCACCAGGCCCCTGTGATAGATTCTGAATTTAAGTTT
>JBNJDH010000458.1:0-2946 GCA_051744695.1 Bacteroidota bacterium
GAAGCGCAGGTCCGGCCGGTCGGAACCGGCCGTTTCCATGGCCTCGGCGCCCAGGAACACCCTGTTGTTGGCTTTCATAAGGAATGCCGCCCCGATGAGCTCATTGCGGGGGGAGTAAACACTGTAAATGCCTGCGCTTTTGTACCGTAGGGCGTAATTGATGATGCGGGTCAGTTGCATGTTGCGAATGATGGAGCCTTTTTTCTGTTGGCGGCGAAAGGCCATGTATTCATCGGTGCGGATGGAGCGCATGACAAAGGTGCCGTCGTTTTTATTGACGATCTCCCGGGCATTGGGTTGGTAGCGTTCTTTTGTTTTTTCGTAAGGCGGAATGAGGTCAACAACCGGAACACGGTAAATCCCCCTGCTTTGGTCTGCACTAAGCTGATTGTGATAATTCAGCGTCAATTGAGTATGCCGGTGGGGAATGGATGCAAGGAACTGCCCCACTTTTTCCAGGGGGAGGTGATGCGAAGAAAAAACCCCGAGAAAAGGCGCATACCGGGGCTGATGTATGGTGATTGTACCCGCCTTTTTACGGAGGGGCAACGGGCATACGGTTTCATAATCTCCTTCGATTAGGAGGTCCCAGTCATCGCATATCAGATCGAGATACCATGAGTAGGCCAGTACGTTGGCATTGAACGACCGCTTAAGGGTGTTGTCGTACCGGATTCGGTTGATGTTTTCGTTTTTTATGTAGGTGGTCTCAAGTTGCATATACCCGTCTTTGTTTATATGTGGCTGCCTTACAGGGATATTCCCGGCTCATGGCTCAATTACATGAGCCCTTCATCGGCAAAGCTAAAATAACGGTTTTCGGCTACAATTACATGATCGAGCACCTGTATGTCAAGAATTTTTCCTGCTTCTTTCAGTTTCCGGGTAATGTCGGTGTCGGCTTTGCTGGGCTGACTGTTGCCTGAGGGGTGATTGTGGCAAAGGATCAGGGATGAGGCATGCTGATAAAGGGCTTTTTCCATGATGATGCGAACATCGATGACTGTCCCTGAAATGCCCCCTTTGCTGACGTTGAACCGGGTGATCACTTTGTTGGCCTGGTTGAGTACCAACACCCAGAATTCTTCGTGAGGCAGGTCGGCCAGAACAGGTTGCATGATGGAGAAGACATCTTCACTTTTGCGCACCTGGGGCCGCTCTGCAGGGGCTGTGTTTTGCCGCCTGCGTCCGAGTTCCATGGCCGCTACAATGCTGATGGCTTTGGCTTCACCCACCCCATGATACCGTTTTTGCAGTGATTCGATGGTGGCTTTGCCCAGTTCGTGAAGATTGTGCTGCACGTCAGCCAGAATTTTCCGGGCCAGATCGACAGCCGACTCTTTTCTGCTGCCCGAGCCGATGAGAATGGCCAGCAATTCGGCATCTGACAGGGTTGAGATGCCTTTGTTCAGGAGTTTTTCGCGTGGACGGTCTTCTGCCGCCAGTTGACGAATCCCCAGTTTCTGATATGATTCCATCCTTTCCTTTTTGAAGAACCAATATACAATAATCCTTCGTTCCATCTTCAGGATGAGAAAGATGTTGTTGAAAAAAATCCACTGGTGCCCGGAGAAATTAACTAAAAAATTAATCTATGCCTGGATATACCGGAGATATGGAATATCAGAACTATGTGGCGGGCTTGGACTCGCTTCAGCCAAATCCCGTGAAGAAAATCACAAAAAAAGGTCTTTCCGCACATGCAGAAAGACCTTCGCAGTCCCTAGGGGAATCGAACCCCTGTTTCAAGAATGAAAATCTTGCGTCCTAACCACTAGACGAAGGGACCGTGAAAAGACCAATTATGTATTAGTCCATTTTATTGATGTGATGCGCCAGACTTGCTTTCAGGTTGGAAGCCTTATTCTTGTGAATAATGTTCTTCTTGGCCATCCTGTCGATCATTGAGGTCACTTGCGGATACATGGCCTCGGCTTCCGACTTTTCCGTGGTGCTACGGATCTTTTTCACAGCATTGCGCATGGTTTTGGCATAATACTTATTATGCACTTTGCGCTTTTCTATCTGACGAACTCTCTTTTTTGCCGATTGATGATTTGCCATCTTTTCGTTCTTTGCTTGTTGTTATTACTTTCTTCTTTTGCAGTCCCTAGGGGAATCGAACCCCTGTTTCAAGAATGAAAATCTTGCGTCCTAACCACTAGACGAAGGGACCATTTTGGTGATGTGTGTCAACATCTTTTCCAAATGCGGATGCAAAGATAGATCAAAAAATACTTCCTGCAAATTCCGGGTATAAAAAATTTTTCAAAAATGCTGAGAATTTCTCTGTGTTGGTCCTCCCTGTTTTTTTTTATCTCCAAATCCTTCCTTTTGATACCTCCCCAGCCGTTGTTGGCCAAAATGGCATTGATAATAAGGTTTCGTGGCGGTACATTGTTGCCTTGTTAAACGAATCATCTAACGATTAAAAGTATATGCTCTCATCTCCTTATCCGTTTTTCGAGTCCTTATCGCGTGAGCTTACGCAGATGCAGTCTGACTACCGCAACATGAAGCCTTTGGGGGTGGACGGGATGCAGGCGGCGGTGCGGGGGCTCCGTCAGAATTATGTACCGGTGCTGACGGACGGGGCTTTTGCCAATCAATTGGCCATAGTGCGGGGGCATGGACGTGAAGGATACATGACGGTGGTGCTGGATGCCGACCCCGGGGCTTTGGCCTTTTATTCCCGTTTTTCCATTCCCGTGATTTCGCCCGATTATCATCAGCATCCCGCTGATTTTTGGGAACTGGTTCTGGAGGTTGGTGAACGCATCCGGGAGGCGGAAAAGGTCCCCGTTCTGGTGGTTGGCGATGCCGATTTTTTGCTGGATTCCCTGATGGATTTTGGGCCTGAACGTTTGAAGGAAGTTTTTGCCTTGAATCAGGATTATGCCCTTCAGGCCGAACTTCAGGACAAATACAGGCAATATGAACTGGCAC
>JBNJDH010000459.1:0-2938 GCA_051744695.1 Bacteroidota bacterium
TTTTATTGACGACCTGAGAAATTTTTTCAGGGTTGATCTTTCCGTCGCTGTCACTCGGTAAAATCCTCCATCTAATATTTCTGGTCATTCTCAGATGTTCCAGCGGACGCATAACAGCATTATGCTCCAGGGGGGAAACCAGAACCTCACAACCTGAAGGGACAAATCCCGAAAGAATGGTATTTAAAGCCTGCGTGGCATTGGCAGTAAAAGCAATATTCCCGGCCTCGGCCACCCCCATGGCAGAGGCCATTTCATTCCGGCAATCTTCCACCATCATGGATGTTTTGTAAACCCGCTCATAAGCTGCCCGCCCATAGGTGCCACCCACATTACTTAAAAACCAGGCCATGGCATCTCCCACTTCCGGAGTTTTGGGCCAACTGGTACTTGCGTTGTCAAAATAGGAAATACTGAAATTTGCCATAAAATCTCTATAAATAAACCAGACGTCCGGCACTAGCCATAATTCCGGCAATCTGATACATATTGCTGATCCGGCCCACGCCGATTTTATCCTTAATCTGATAATAATCCACACAGGTGCCGCAAACAATAATGCTCACCCCACGGTCTTCAAGTTCCCCCAAAGCTCCTGACGCATCGGTATCCTTCATAGTGAGCCACACACCTCCGTTAAAAAGAATAATATGCGTGGGCAGATCATCCATCCCTTTTAAAGCATTGAAATATCCCCTGATGAGAAGGGCCCCGAGCTCGTCATCGCCCTCACCCATTTTATTGCTTCGGGCCACCACCGCATAAGAGGAATCCCGGGACGACTGACCGGGAATCATACAATACGACTCTGCATCAGGTTCCTTTTCTCCGCTTAACTGATCTTCGGGACGAACGGCCTCAATGTGATACATCCCCTCTTTCTGCTCAGAAACAGGACCGGCTCCGAGATCTGTCAAAAAACGCATCAGGTTTTCGTAAGAAGTCTCGTTATCAGAAAGAATCAGGATTTTATCTCCCGGTTTCACTTCGGTCAATGCTTTTTTGGCCATTATCAGGGGTTCGGGGCAAAGATATCCTCTTGTATCTAAAGTATGCATACTTCTTTATTTTTGATCAACTTTCCGGCAACAACAGCCGGATCATCCTCTTTTTCTTCAATGGTCACGACAGGAGGCTCCCGCCGGCCAAGAGATTTGGTATAACTCTTATCATAGTATTGCAGAGTAATATCTGCCACTTTCCGGAAATTTCCTTCCTCCAGGGCCTGAAGCGCCTCCTGTGTTCTGGCTCCGCCAAGTCTTTTTTCTATTTTTCTGACCGATTGTGCAAGAAGGTCCTTATCAAAACAGCCGTATTCATTAACCAACCTGTCAAGGCGTAATTCACGTTCAAGATCGTACATCACCAGGGGGGCCGACATCAATTGTTCAAAAAGCATATCGGGCACATAAACCCGGCCAATACTATGACTCTCTCCTTCTACCCATATTACCCGGTCGGGTTTGAAATGCCGGAAAACCTCATGAATGTCATTTTCAAACTGTTCTGTGGTAGGCTGCGGCAATTGCCCTAATGCGCCAAAGGCTGAGCCCTTATGACAAGCCAGTCCTTCAAGATCAAGAACCTGCTCTCCCTGATCGGCAAGTGCTTTTAACACATCAGTTTTTCCGCAACCCGTGGGGCCGCCTAATACAATAAATTTCCAATCAAGGGTTTGCAATTGTTCCCTGAAATAAGCCCGGTAAGCTTTGTATCCACCCTTTAGGACGGATGCATGAAGACCGGCCGTGCGAGACAGCCATGCCAGACTTTCACTGCGCATCCCCCCACGCCAGCAATGCAACAAAACAGTTTTATTTATTGCAAGGGCCCGGGCTTTTGAAGCTATATCTGCCATTTTAGGCCCAACGATTTCAAGCCCTTTCATTACAGCTGCCTCCCGGCTTTCTTTTTTGTACAATGTTCCCACAACCGCCCGCTCTTCATCAGAAAACAGCGGAAGATTCAACGCTCCGGGAATATGACCTTGTTCATATTCTGATGGCGTTCGCACATCTAAAACCGGATAGGTTTCCGATGCCTCTAAAAACTCTGATGGCAACAATGATTCCGACATTCGCCTCATAAATTCTATACTCCTGGTCTGATCAAAAGGATTAAACGGCCACAAGAAAACTACACCCCCATTCACAATACTCAATCCCGAATCAGGATTCCCGCAAAGGTAACAAATTAAGCGCATCCCGGAATAACAAACACAATTTAGAACCCCGAACGTCTCCCACTTTTCCAAAACTTAAGGCTCCCGGGAGTGACAAAAAGTTTGGCGAAAACAAAGGGTTTCTCATATATTTGCGCAGAAAACCAGAAAAGGAAAAAAGTGGGAAGATCTCGAAAAAACAAGCCATTACTTGAACGATTGGTCATTGAAGATGTAGCAGCCGAAGGCAAAGCACTGGGCAAGGTTAACGACACCGTGGTTTTTGTCCCTTTTGCAGCTCCAGGTGACGTGGTTGATGTACAGGTCACTAAAAAACGAAGAAGATATTACGAAGGACGTCCGGTCCGGTTTCACCATCTCTCGGAGATCAGGACCGAACCCTTTTGTGAGCATTTCGGCACATGCGGAGGATGCAAGTGGCAACACCTCCCCTATGAGAAACAACTGACCTTTAAGCAAGATGAAGTAATGAACAACCTTCGTCGCATCGGGAAGGTCGAACTGCCCGCCCCCCGTCCCATATTGCCTTCACCGGAGGAACGTTTTTACCGGAACAAATTGGAATTCACTTTCTCAAACAAACGATGGCTTTCCACAGAGGAATTGGAATCGGAGGAGATCATTGAGAATAAAAACGGTCTTGGCTTTCACATTCCAGGAATGTTTGACAAAGTCATTGATGTCAAAAACTGTTACCTACAGCGCCAGCCATCCAATGAAATCCGGCTGGCCATCCGCAATTTTGCCCTCGAAAAC
>JBNJDH010000460.1:0-2930 GCA_051744695.1 Bacteroidota bacterium
GTCAGCTTTGTGTCATCATGAGGTGTCCGGACTCTGACTTGTTCGTTTGAAATAAATGAGATGGCTATATCTTCCCATTTTTGAATTGGGGTCCCCAGCCATTTGTGATTATGCTTTTTTTGACCTGATTGGGCATCCTCTTTTTTTGTGTATTTCAAAGGTTCTTTTTTAGGTTGATAAAGATAGGCAGGTATCGATTTTTGGGTGTTTGTGCCACTTAATTTTATTTGTTTTTTTTGTGAGCTTTTAACAGTAGATTCTCGGTTTTCCGTTTCCAGATTCTGTACACATTTAGCCGCCTCAGAAGCTTGTTCATCGACTTGATTACTAAGAAGCGCCATAAGGTCCCTTGATGAAAACCTTAGAGTCTCAATTGTCGCTTTTAGTTGTTGTTCTTTCTTTTCACTCTTGGGCATGGTGTAGCTAATCCCTTTCCATCCTATTGCGTAAGGCGATAAGTCGTATCTTGCGGACTTCCCCTTCTCTCTGCGCAGTTGATTCATATCGTATGGCCGTTGTGTTTGAAGGCCTTTAAGTGCAGGTTGACTGGTTGTGTCATCGTCCAGATTAAAAATATAATCGCCGTATTCCGTCCACGCCCTAAGCCCTTGCTGTAAATATGACAAAAGAGTGGTCATTGAAATGATTTTTTGGTCAAGGATTTGCTTTCCAGTGATTGTTCTGCAACGATCAGTCTCTTTTTTCTTGCCCGGGAATAATTCGGTTTCGCTTTCAATTATCACTTTTTCTTCAAAGCATTTTTTGCTCAGATATGCATTTTCAATAAGCCCATATTCTTCTGTTACGTATCTTTGTTCATTGTGCAAGTATGTAAAAATTTTCCATTCATTAAGAAAATCTAATTCATGATGATCTCCCTGCATCTTATGGGACAATATAATTTCTTTTGCTTCGCAAGAATCTTTTTTAACCCCAAACCCAAAGCCACTAAAACCCTGCGAGTTCATAGAGTCTAACTCAAAAACCAGCGCATAGGGTTTGCTTTCACTTGCCGCTTGATAAAATAGTATCCGTTCTATATCCGGGTATCTTTTGGCCCAAATTTGTGCTTTGTCAGATAAAAAATCAAGATTGATTTCGGAGTGGATTTCCATCGTTGTCTCCTGTCGCAACAACCTGATTTAAATGTCCCGGGAAAGGCGGTCAGGACTCCGCCCTTGTCAATCCGGTTAGCTATGCCAAATCTATCCCGAGAGTGCAAAAAATCAAATATATCATATATCGATTAAAGAAAAAAAGGCTGGTTCAATATGGAGTGTTTTAGGCCCATGCAGCAGGGTTACTTAAGTGCCGGGTTTCCAGTGAAGAAGGTTTTGCCATAGCACAAGCCAATTTTTCGGTATCAGGCGGGACAGTAACTCAATTCCCTTTGCGTTCCCTTTGTCTATTTTTCAATATTTTTGCCTCAGCGAGCCTACTGGAAAGTTCCGGATTAGCCCCGCAATCCCCATAAAGCCCGTAAAAAATCACACGCTTCCTGCAATACTCGGACCCGTACAGCTCCGAATCATTCGGGAAAAAGGTCGCCCCGTGGACAGCAGGCTTGCCCAAGGTCTCCCCATCAACTGGTCTATAACGTTGCCCCAATTACTCATGTCTTTTTCTCCAATTATCCGGGTTGAATGTCAGCCCCGTCATCCGGCAAAATTCCCGGACACCATCCAAGCTGCCATACGCAAGTGTCCATCTGCCGTGAACTTTGTTTTCATAAAGCTGTCCGGTTTGCTCTGACTGCAACCTCCTGATAAGATCGGACCAGGTGTTCTTACGTTTCCAGAGAATTTTTGAGCATCCAGCAGCCGGAAAGTCTCTGCTGTTGATTCTTTTGCCCCGATTTCGACCTGTAAATCGTCTGGTTTGTGCCTTATCGTCACCATATATAATAGTCTTTATTGGGTGACGATATGACGGAGACCCGACCATTGATACCACCTTTTTGGCACTCATGGGCCCCATTGACAGGACATACGCGATTTCCAAGCAGCAAAAATTGTGAACTTTGTAGAACCTTTCAAGCCTCCGGTATGCTTCCTCGGTGCTGTGGGTGATCCGATCAGAGCCTTTCCGCCTGTCGATTTCCGCAGAAACATCCCCGAGTTTTTCCGGCCATCGACGAGAAACGAGAATAATGTTCTTCCCGCCGTTAACAGGCCGAATACGGTGTATTGATTGGAGAAGCTCTGCCTCCGCTTTGTGTTCAAACCATGCCGGATGGTCCGCCGGGTCCGGGAAAAGAACCATCGCCTCGTCCAGGCGTTCCCTTTGGTTTGTTCCAGGTGCGCCGAAGGCGATCACTGCGTCGAAGTCCTGGTACCGATTTATCCCTCGGTTCCCATAATAATGGATCGAGCCGACTTCTTTATCCGGCAGCATTTCTTCAAGCATCTCCCGGGTCTGGTCCTCGATAACCATGTGAGTGGTCAACAACACCCGCCGATCTTCTGGCCGGATGAATCGGACTGCATCCTTCAGAATTTCTTTGAGTTTTTCCGGTGTTTCAGAGAGCTTTTCCGCTTTGACCTTACCAAGTCCGGTTCGAATCCAGTTTTTTTCGTTGGCGGATAAATCGATTCGGGCATTTACAACATTAAATGACCTTTCGAACAGAGACTCGGTTTCGGCTTGATTTCCTGTACCATCGAGACAAAGGATACTGCCTGAAAAGTCCGGGATATTTTTCCGAGCGTAGAAGAATTTATATGCCTGATCCTTGGAATCAAGATCAACCCGGACGTAAGCAGTTCCTTCCACTTCCCCGAGCGCAATCAGCCACCATGTGAGCGCATGAATGTTGACTCCTTCGCGATATAGCCGCCACTGCCATTGAATCTTTTTTTCATCCTCGTGTTGCTGATAAAATGCTATGTGGCGAGCCATGCGGTCTTTTCCGGCTTCGTCTATTTCGGCAA
>JBNJDH010000461.1:0-2922 GCA_051744695.1 Bacteroidota bacterium
CCAAGTCCGCTCTTAGCTTTTTAATAAGATGCAGGTGAGGTTTGTCGCTCTGCCTGGCCCAGACAGAGTTCTATAAATGCAGGCTTGTAAGACTGAATCAGCCTTTTCTTCCAGTACTGGAATCTGCTTTCCTGGAGTGGACCATGACCCCTCTTATTGATTGAAGATTTTGGAGGATCATGCCATGGTTTATTCAGGCTGAGAAGATGGGGAGTTATTGAGCGGTTACTATGGAAAGGCCCTGTCAAAGAAGATGCGGGGCTTATTGTTTTGATTTTGCAGGTGACACTTTTCCGCTGAAGCTCTCAATTTTTATTTTAATCACTTTTGTGACCTTATCATGACCTTCAATGTGCACCTTTCCTTCCTCTATGTATTCAGGTGAATATTTTTCCAAAAGCCATAAAAGAGCATCGTACCGTTCAGATCCATATATCTCTGAGGCAATACCAAAGGCCACAACGCTTTCATATTCTGTCCCAAATCTGGATGGTATTACCTTTGTATCTCCTGTAACACAAAATGATACCCTGGGATTATTCTCTATGTTATCAATTTTATGACCGGTTAATGCGCTATGAAAATAGATATGGTTGTCTTTATATACATAATTTAAAGGTACACCATATGGCTGGCCGTCATTGCTGGCCGTAGACAAGATTCCATACTCACAGTTTGTAAACAATTTGATCGCTTCATCAGCTTCAGCAGTTTTATCATTTCGTCTCATTATTCTCATGACTTTGCCCCCTGTCCAACTTAAGTTTATCTGGTTTCCAGATAAAATCACAACATTGATGGCACCGTAAAAAGTCCAAATTGACTTTCCGTCCGGATAATATGCAAAGAAAAAAAATAGAATTAAAACCTTAAATTCATTGCTTGTCAGTAACACATAATATACCCGGTTTAATATAGTCACCCGGGAGGGGGCTTAATGAGGCGGACAGATGTATTACAGGAGATCCCTGAAATTCTGTATATTTTTGACAGCCTTTTAATTTGTTACTTCAGAATAGGTCTATTCCCAGCCAGTAATGCGATTCCCGGGTCAAAAAGGATTGCCAGAAACAAGGTTCAAATTTCTGGAAGCCCAAGAATATTGCATATTTATCACCTTGAAAAGGCAAATTTTACTTTTGATCTGAGAGGCCAGGCTTTTAACAGGTGCCTGTCAATTTAAATCAAAACGAATGCAGGCGCAACTTTCCCTGCCATGGAGACAACAAGGCACAAAACTGGAAAAAACTGGATCAGCCCTTCTCTACCGCCACCAGGCTGAGGCCAAGGCGCTTTTCCAGTTCCTGGAGATTGGCCAACTCATCGGAGGTAAGCTCCGCGAACCCAAGATCCTGACAATAAAAAGCCAACAAGGGTTTTTGAATCCTGGTTTCCATATCCTGAATGGCCTTGAGGTCTGAGTCATCAAGATTTGAAAGCGAACAAAGCATTTCCTATCCCTCCTTGTCTATATTAAAAAGCCAATTTCGACCATAATTGACGGTTTCGTAAAAAGTCGATTTCTTCGCTCCTTGATCATTTTGGGCGCGGCTAAATTAGTCTGCTAAATTTCTCAAACTCGGGCTGAAGCCCTCAAACAGTGAGAAATTTTAACGCAGACAAATTTATCCGCTTTTGCCCAAAATGCTCAAATGTCGCTCAAAAATGACTTTTTACGATTCTATCATAATTGGTCATATTCTATCGGTAATCATGTTTTGGCCAGGAAACAATAATTGGTCAAAATTTTTTTTAGGCGGTCCCTGGCGCGCTGCAGAAGGGTATAGAGTATTTCCGGGGCGCGTCGGTTGTCGCCATCCAGGATATCCGGAGCAGCTTGAACCCATCTGGTATGACCCTTTTTTCTTTCAGGTTTTGCGGATCATGGTCGTTTTCTTCGAAATGCACAACAATTTATCGGGTTGGTGCGGGTCGGAAAAAATTTTGCGATCAATGGTCTGCATTTTTTCGGTTTTTGAATAAAGTTTCGTTATTCAGTCTTTGATTTCTGTTCTTAATTGACAACAATGTTTATTTTCTGCATATTTCTAAAACCAAAAACGGGAGATAGGTAATGCATACTGTTCGGGCTGATGTGGACAAAAACAGAATTTACGTAACAGTCGGTAAAATCGAAGATGAAGCCGAGATGCAATCGCTTGTTGATAAAGCCAAATCCGAATGCGAAAAATTGGCAGATGGTTTTACATGCCTGACAGATCTGCGAGATTATGAATATCAGGATGAAATCTTTGAGAAATATATAAAAGAAATACAGGAATCCTTCTTAGCCCGAGGTATGTCAAAAGTTGTAAGGGTACATCGGTGGTCCGGACTGTTGGGTCATATACAATTTGATAATGTATCCCTTGACTTAGGCTACAGCGGCAAAAATGTCACAAGTATCGAGGAGGCCGAAAGGATTCTGGATGGTGAAGAATAATAAACGGCCTGATTTATCATCAGAGTGCTATTAAGTGGAAATAGTTTACAGAATTTGATCTTTGCCGGGAAATTTCAGCATACCTCCTTTTAAACACAGACAGGGAACCCCCGGGAACGCAGCCACAACTCCTTGTACTTCATCTGATCTCCCGCATTATTTTCTCAAGTCAATTATTCTGCTTAACCCTCTCCAAAAAGTCTGATCATATTATACGTTGTCTTGCAATAATCAGGCGGGCGGTTACATTTGTGCGAAAAAGAAGAACTTTCTTAAAGGAGCCCGCACATGCCCAGACAAACAATTGACCTTCCCTATACAATTGAGCACCTGTCGATCCTGGACCAACAAGGCAATGTCGACAGTGAGCTGGAACCGGCCCTCGAAGAAAAACTCCTGAAAAAACTGCACCGTTTCATGCTCCTGTCCAGGCGTTTTGACGAGCGGCTCCTTTCCCTGCAGAGACAGGGGCGAATTGG
>JBNJDH010000462.1:0-2922 GCA_051744695.1 Bacteroidota bacterium
ACTGATTCAATCCCTTCGCGCACATCGTAAATCGGAAACGATGATCCCTTCAGGGATGCTGGTATCAACTGATTTGGGATAGACCCACAGGTCATATTCATTCTTGTATTTCGTTCCTTCTATGGCAATCGTAATCTTTAATTTCTCGGCTTTTTCAATTTGATTGAATGGAAAAGATATATCTCCAATATCAACAACTCCTCCTCTTGCTATACGATCCTTGTTTAGAGATCCTTCGGTGAGCAGTTCCCCTTTTGTATTCTCGAGTTTCCAGCTTACATCTGCTTTTTTAAAATCATGTTCGCCATAGTGGGCGATCTCAATATTTCCGGTAAACTTCTCATCGTTTGTCCAGGTATATTTTTTCATTTTGAGAAGTGGAACCACCTCGCTGCAGAACTGACTCCATTTTTCAGGAGTAATGAGGCCTTTTGATTCCATGAACACATTGAGCATACCCACCAGGGCGGTGCCCTGACCGGGGAAATCCTGGATGTCGAGCAACTGGAAACCTCCCAAATCGGATGTTCTCAGAGCTGCTTCAATATCTTCCCGGTAGCATATCGCGGCCAGTTTGCCGGAGGCTTGAACAAAATCGTCGGCCTGGTCGAGCAGGTTTGATTCTTTAAACCGTTCCCTGAATATTTCATAGTTTCTGGCCCTGGTGACACCCGTAAACTTTGAAATATCATCGAAATCGGGAGAAACCTGAAACTGTCCTGTTTCGTGACCAATGACTGGTGCAGGCACATCAGCAATTGATTTTGAATAATCAACCAGGGTGGATGGGGGTTTGTTTTCAATATGGGGCTCCACAGGGGCGTGGTAAGCATATGAACCACGGACCAGTAAATCCTCATCTGTTCTGGCAATCACCCAAAAATCATCACCCTCTGGAAAGCTTGGGTTCCAGTGCATGTTGTTGCTGCCCTGGGAGTAAATCTTCCGGGGATCAATATTTTTAAAGTGTGCTACCAGTTCATACATGGCCGGGTTACGTCCCAACTCATTGCCCAGAGTAAACATGGTAAAGGAAGGATGATTTCCAAAGTATTTAAAGATCAGTTCTGCTTCCTGCTTCAAATACTCTTTCAGTGTCATATTGATCTTATCAACATCCACTTCCAGGTAATCGATGTTATGGATTTTGCGAACTTCTTCTTCCTCCATGTTTTTGCTGTCCATACCGCTTCTTTTGTTGGGAAGCTCAGGCTGAAGGTACACTCCCACTTCGTCTGCAGCCATTAATGCCGCTTTGGGAGGACACCACGAATGATACCGCCAGTGATTGAGGCCATATGATTTTAGCTGCCTGAATAGTTTCAGCCATTCCTCTTTTTTCATTGGAGGATAGCCGGTGAGGGGATAATTGGCACAATCTAACCGACCCCTTAAGAACACCCTTTCCCCATTGTTGTATATATGTTTGCCTTCCCTTGTAAACTCACGCATCCCAAAATTTACCTGTTTTGAGTTGTTGTATTTCTTATCCCCGGCTTCGGCTGACAGGCTCAAGCTCAGTTTAATCAATGCCGGATCAAACTCATCCCACAAGGGAGCATCTTTGTCAAAGTTGTATGTGAGTTCAACAACCTTTTCACCGGTTATTTCCGATACCTTTTCTTTTCGGGTATGGAATGTCACGGGGTCATCCGTGTTCCAGCTTTCTGCATTGATAACCAGCTCCCCGTTTGCCTCTTGATTTGTGATGTTTTCGATGTTTACCCGTATTTTCACGGAGTTGTTTTTCACATCGGGATAGGCCTGAACTTCCTCTATCCAAACCGGATCGGTGGCCTGAAGTTCTAATTTTCCGACGATCCCGTTCCAGTTGGTTTGTGTTCGCTCGTCAACGGCGTGGGAGGGACCGACGGGAGGTAACTTGGCATTATTCACCAACACGGTGATCTTGTGTTTTCCCGGCTCAACGGCTTTTGTAAGATCGAAATACTGCGGAGCACTCAGGGTATTTTCATAACCGCAGTTGGTGTCGTCGAACCACACATAGGTGTCCTTGGTCCGCTCCAGAAGAAGCTTCACATTTTTATCCGCCCAGCTTTCGGGAATGGTTACCTCCTTTTGATACCATGCCGCACCTTTCCAGTACCATACGCGCGAAAGGCGGTCCACTTTTTTTTCATCCTTAAAAATGCCTTTTTTGTTTTCATCTGTTGTGCCGGGAAGTTGAACCGAATCATCGAATTCTTCCAGGAACCATTTTTCCTGCATTCCCACGTTGTCAGGGTCAAGCTGGAATTTCCAGGTGCCTGACAGGTCTTTGACTTCTGCATAGTCCTGGAAAGATTGACGACAACTTGTCGCAACAATCAACAGAATGGCTGAAATGATTATTGTAAATCTCATGATAATTAATTCTATATTTTTTATTCATTTTTCTTAAGGGACAATTTTACTTTTTTCCAGGGGTATGGATAAGCGCTAATCCATGCTTCGGGTTTGAAATCGAGGTTATCCTGGTCGTATCCCATCACGAACAACTCAATGTTCTTTCCTTTATGCTTTTCGCTTACCGGGATATAGTATGTATAGTTTTTATCGCGGCGGGAATTAAAGCCTTCCCAGGGGTTTGAGAGGAAAGAAGGTGCACGGTCGGGCGCTCCCACCAGTTTGCCGTCTATCTTTGCTGCGGCATAAGCGCCCTGGGCGCCGTGTTTGCCTTTTAAAGCGATGCACAAATAGCTGTTGTCAGGAACTTCATCCAGTGTGATGTTGGTTTTCCAAGCTTTTCGGGCTTTTTTGCTATAATCAAACACGTTAGATGCTCTCCATTCACTTCTTGCCAGTTTCTTTCCTGAAGCCATGGCTTCAATTTCCGTGACCCGCTGGGGGAAGCTTCTGAAGCGCAGGTAGCGGACAGGTTTTCCTATTTCAATGCGCATTTCCTTACCCGCCAGGTATGTC
>JBNJDH010000463.1:0-2903 GCA_051744695.1 Bacteroidota bacterium
TCCCCAGGTCTATGATGGCGATTCTGGCTTGTTTCATAGTTTGATGTTAATCGTCTTTCAAAGATACAAAATAATTGGCGATCATTGAAAGACTTGTCCGGTGCAGGGTAACCAGGTTGTTATGGCATCAAGGCAGGGGCGAATGATTTCGTTTTTCGGGTGGTTTATTCACCCGAAAAACGAAACCATTTCCACAATTCTTTGTAATCCACTTTTTTCCCGTACATGAGAATGCCCGTGCGGTATATTCTTCCGGCAAACCAGGTGGTGAAAATGAAACCTCCCACCAGTAACCCCATTGAGAGGAGCAGTTCCCACAATGGCACATCAAAAGGTATTCGCGCCATCATCACGATGGGGGATGTGAATGGGATCATACTAAACCAAAAGGCTATGTCGCTGCCCGGGTTGCGGAATGTGAGCATGGCCACATAAAGAGAAATGATGATGGGAATGGTAATGGGCAGCATAAACTGCTGCGAGTCACTCTCGTTGTCAATGGCCGAGCCTACTGCAGCGAAAAGTGCCGAATACAACAGGTAACCGCCGAAGAAAAAGAAAATGAACAACAAAAGGGTTTTCATCGGTTCAAGACTTTTGACCATCTCCATCATATTGGCAAAATCAAAAGATTCATTGATGGCAGCCGCCTGCTCTGTGGATTCTTCATTGTTTTGCATCATCTCCATTTGTGCTTCGGTGCGTGTAGGCATATCTGAATCGGGGAAGAAGGCCACTTTTACACCACTAACAATGAGAAGGGTCAGCACAACCCATAATACAATTTGAGTCAAAGCCACCATGGCAATTCCGATGATTTTTCCCATCATTAGCTGAAAAGGCCTGACAGATGAGATGATCACTTCCACAATCCGGCTGGTCTTTTCTTCCATGACCCCCTTCATTACTTGGGCCCCGTATATGAAAATGAACATGTAGGTGAGCAGCGCAAAAACAATGCTGATGACCATGGTGAGTTCGGTGGAGCTTTGGGTTTCTGTTCCGTCCTGCCCCAACTTGACGGTGGAGATATCAACATCAATATCGTTCAGTTCGGCTATGATGTTTTGGAGACCATTAATGTCAAAAGTACTCAATTTCCGGTCTTTCAGATGTTCCCGCAGGCTGTTTTGAATGTGGGTCTTGACATCTATCGTAACCTGGGATTCTGAATAAAGGGAGATGGCATCGGGGTTTTCCAGTAAATTGTCACGGATAACCAGGAAAGCATAATAGGGGGAACGACCAAGGTTTTGCCGCAATTCGGGTTCCTTCTCATTGTCAATAAATTCAAATTTGAGGAGTTCGGTGTCGGCAATTTCATCTTTGTATTGGCCGGAGTCATCAATGACCGCAATGGTCTTGGCTTCGTCGTCTTCCATGGTAGACAACCATGCGGGAATAATCATGAGTGCGGCGAAAAGAACAGGCCCCAGGATGGTCATGACGATGAAGCTCTTTTTTTTGACCCGGGTGAGGTATTCCCTTTCTAAAATCAGTCCTATTTTCTTGTTCATGATTCTTGTTTTTGGGTGGGGTGTTTTTGTTGATTCACGACCTGAATGAATACATCGTTCATGCTTGGCAGGAGTTCCTGGCAACTGAGGATATGGCAGTGATCCATGATGGAACTGAGTACCTCGTTGAGGGATTGGTCTTCCTGCTTTTTGATCCGGGCGGATGTGTGGTTGTTATTTGCCTGGAAATAACTGAGTTCAAAGTTGTTTTGAAGAATGTCTTGAACATTTTCCTCGCCGCCGGAAAAATCAATGTGCACCAGGTTCTGACGGTAAGCTTTTCGGACTTCAGCTGTCTGCCCTTCGAGCAAGGCCTCTCCGTTATTGATGAGGGATATGTGATCACAGAGCTCTTCCACCGAACCCATATTGTGGGTCGAGAAAATGATCGTTGCTCCTTTTTTTCTCAACTCCAGGATCTCTTCTTTCAGCAGGGTGGCATTGATGGGGTCGAAGCCGCTGAATGGTTCGTCAAAAATCAGCAGGGGTGGTTCGTGGAGTATGGTCACAATGAACTGGACTTTCTGGGCCATTCCTTTGGAGAGTTCCTCCACTTTTTTGTCCCACCAGGGCTGAATTTCAAATTTTTCGAACCAGTATTTGAGTTTCTTCAGGGCATCGTTCCGGGAAAGGCCTTTAAGCCGGGCAAGGTAAATGGCCTGCTCCCCGACCTTCATTTTTTTGTACAGGCCTCGTTCCTCGGGCAGATACCCGATTTTCATGATGTCGGTTGATTTAAGGGGGTGACCATCAATGGTCAATGTGCCTTCATCGGGGCCGGTGATGCGGTTGATGATGCGGATGAGTGTGGTTTTCCCGGCGCCGTTGGGCCCAAGCAACCCATAGATGCTGTTTTCGGGAATATCAATGCTTACATTGTTGAGCGCCAAGTGATTGGCGAAACGTTTGACAATGCCCCGGGCTTCAAGAAATGCCATACTATAAGGGGTTTAGGTTGAACAATTTTGAATTACCGGGGCAAAGGTAATTATTTTTAGACAATTATGGGTTCCGGGTAGGAATAAACTCCGTGTTGTTGGCTAATTTATGGACAGACACTAATTAAGTCAATTCCCCTTCCGCCGGACCAGCACAATTCCGTATTCTTCTTCAATAAACCGGAAATAGTAGTACAATTTGTAGTTTAACTCCAGTCCGTAATCGACATTGGGATCGTATTCGATTTTTGTTTCATAAAAATCTCCGTATCGCATGGGGTTATTGTGCCGTTGGTTCCATTCGTTCACATATTGCCGGTTCCAGGTTTCGTAATATTGCTGGGAGTGGTAATTGGCCGGGGGTTGGGTGACCAGCCACGATTCGAATTTGGAATCCATAACAATAAGCTCGTATTCAGTAGAGTCTTCGGTCTCTGTGGTATCGTTT
>JBNJDH010000464.1:0-2891 GCA_051744695.1 Bacteroidota bacterium
GGGGGATGGTGCTCCGCGATTGTTTGGGGAGGCAGTCCGGTTATGATTGAAGATAAATACTACTTGTTCTTCTCAGCCTGGGAATCCGGCCCTGACGTTCCGCCATTCTCACAAAGTTGGGTGCTGACTTCAAAAATAGGGGTTGCGGTGTCCGATTCACCTAATGGCAACTTTCGGTCGCTTGGAATTTTTCTGAAAGGTCGGGAGTTACAGGGTGATTCAACCGCGTGGGATGCCCAAATGGTGCACAATCCGCTTATAAAATCATTTAACGGCAAATTTTACCTTTATTATATTGGTAGCCAGGCCCCCGGGGAGCCGGAAGAAGGAGAGCCCGGAGCAAAATTATCAAAACGAGACCGCGTTCAGCAGAACCAAAAAATAGGATTGGTTGAATTCACCTCAATTGATGACTTGCTGAATGGAAATTTTATCCGAAGTGAAACTCCTTTGTTAGAGCCGCGGACAAGAGTAAAAAAAGATAATGTCATTAATCCGTCGCCTCAGGAAACAATTCCCACACCTGATAACCTGATTGTGGTAAATCCGGCAGTTGTTCAGCGGCCTTCCGACAGTAAATACCTGCTTTTTTTTAAAGGAAATATTTACGATCCAGGATGGCGTGGAGTGCATGGGATGGCAATCGGAGAAACACCTGCCGGTCCTTTTACAGCCACCGACCAATTTGTTTTTGACATGGATGACGGAACCGGGGAAAAAGTTTCGGCCGAAGATCCTTATGTTTGGTATCATCGGAAAGATGAATGTTTTTATGCTGTTGTCAAGGATTTTTCAGGCAAGTTGACCCGGAATGAACCCGGGCTGGCCCTTTTAAAATCGGAAGATGGTTGGGAATGGACACCCTCTGAAAATCCGCTTTTTATGAAGAAAGAATTGCAGTTAAAAGACGGAACCATTTTAGAAGTAGGCAGGCTGGAACGCCCGCAGCTTTTACTCGATGAAAATGACGATCCCATGGTGCTTTTTGCTGCCTGTTCCATCGATCCGTGCAACAATAAACAGGATGGCGGAACTTTCAATGTTCAAATTCCAATTAAGAAAGTGAAGAAATAAATTACATAAAAATTAAAAATATTAAAACATGAATACTTCAGAAACTCATAAACGAATTAACAAAAAAAGAATCAATCGGATAAAAATAATTTCATTTTTGAATAGTTGGCTGCCTCTGGTATTCATCTGTATATTGACATGGACAACACTTCCCGTGAATGGCGAGGAAAAAGAAAAGCCTAATATACTTTTCATCATTTCCGACGACTTAACTGCTACCGCTATATCGGGTTACGAAAACCAACTGTGCCAAACGCCACATATAGACAAACTGGCATCAGAAGGAATGCGTTATACCCGTGCCTATTCCCAGTACCCTGTATGTGGACCTTCAAGGGCGTCCTTAATGTTCGGGTATTATCCCACAGCCACGGAAACATACGGATATGTGAGCGGACGGGAAAACGTCGGAGAAGAGCGGAACTCCTGGTCGCAGCTATTCAAAAAAAACGGTTATTATAGCGCCCGGGTCAGTAAGATATTCCACATGGGAGTGCCCATTGATATTGAGGAAGGAACCAATGGAAGTGATGATAAGGCCTCATGGACCGAACGGTTTAACAGTCCCGGCCCCGAATGGAAAGCCGAGGGAGAGGCTGAACTGGTGCAGAACAATCCTTATGGGCTCAAACCTCGTCAAGGCGGTAATGTAATGACTATTGTAGAGGCTGATGGTGGTGATTTGGTCCATTCCGACGGTAAAACCGCTGAAAAAGCCTCAGAACTCATACGGCAACACAAAGACGAACCATTCTTCTTGGGCGTCGGATTTGTACGTCCGCATGTTCCTTTTGTGGCTCCCAAGGCGTATTTCGACCCTTATCCCTACGAGCAGATGGTTTTACCTCCAATGGTGGAAAACGATTGGGATGATATCCCCGACAAAGGAATCAACTATGTTACAAGTGTAAATGCCAAAATGTCGGAGGAGCAGGAAAAAAAGGCCATTGCAGGATATTATGCTTCGGTATCCTACATGGATGTCCAGGTGGGAAAGGTGCTGAAAACGCTCGAAGAAGAAGGACTTGAAGACAATACCATTGTCATTTTTACTTCCGACCATGGTTTTCACCTGGGTGAACACCGGTTTTGGATGAAGGTCAGTTTGCATGAGGAATCGGTACGTGTGCCGCTAATTATCAAAGTACCGGGCAAAGAACCCGGCGTTTGCCACTCGTTTGCCGAATTGCTCGATCTCTATCCGACCGTCGCTGAATTGGCCGGACTGGAAACTTCCCCTCACCTGCAGGGAAAAAGCCTTGTTGAAACTCTGGATGATCCATCGGTTGAAGTTAGAGACATGGCTTTCTCCATGAATAACTGGCGTGGAAAAACCTATTTATTACGAACGAAAAAATGGGCCTACATACAATACGATGAGGACGCCGGCTCAGGAATTGAGCTTTTTGATATGGAATATGATCCCAGGCAGTACAACAACCTTGCAGACAATCCGCAATATGCAGAGGTAGTGGATGCATTCAGGGAACGGTTACAGGAAAAACTGAAGGAAGTGAGAAGTAACGACCTCGGAAAAGATTACACCAAATCACTGTCATCCGGAAGTTTAAATTTTTAAAAGCCCGAAGAATCGAATATTTTTGTTTTCACCACAAAAATCAAAAAATATGGGACTATTCAGGCGAAACAAAAATACCAACAAACCAGTAATTCGACAAATCATTGATTTAGTGCCTCGCTGGTTATTCGACAATTGAACCAATACCTATAAAACCGATAAAGGCTGCAGTAAATATAAGACTTACGATCAATTTGTGGCCTCAACTTACGGACAGCTATATAAATGTCACATTTTG
>JBNJDH010000465.1:0-2876 GCA_051744695.1 Bacteroidota bacterium
CTCCACCCATACCCACACCAACGTCACCAAGAATGAAACCTGCCATTTTTAGCTTGTATGGACCTGCCCGGAAAAACGGAAACAGTAACGGCTGCCATGACAAACTATTCCATCGGTATTGAAGCGGATGGTTCGCCGGTGGGTGGAGAGCGTCTCGGCACAAGCTATAGCTCTTATAAAATCAATGATTTGTTGAGAGAAAAATACGGCTGGGATGGTTATATCCTAACCGACTTCGGCATTCTTATCAGCAAAGACTATGGTATTGAAGATTTGTCACCCGTTGAAAGAAGATTGGCCATCCTGGAAGCAGGATGTGATGCGTTCGGAGGCGAAGGTGGAGACGGAGAAGAGAGCGTTGAACTGGCAATGGAGGCTTATGAATTGGGGGTCGCTAAACTTGGTAAAACAGAAATGGATGAAATCATGAAAAAGTCGACGGAAAGGATACTTAGAACCCACTTCAATATCGGCATAGTCGACAATCCGTATCTTGATTTCAAAGTGGCCGAATCCACATCCCTGAAACCTGAGCATGAAGCGGCAGGGCATCAGGCACACCTTAAATCTATTGTAATGTTGAAAAATAGTGGCAACATTATTCACAAGGCTTCAACAGGAGCCGAAAAACCAAAGGTATATATCCCCAGGTTATATACAGCAGCAACAGGTGGATGGCGAAGGACACCGGCATCTGCCGAACCGGGATTCGACCTTGAAATTGCCGGAGAATATTACGATGTGGTAACTGATGAGCTGGCCGATAAGTTTACCGGCCCGGCGGATGACGAAGGCAAACCAACGTTATCACAAAATGACATCATAAGGGCATCGAAAGAGGAAATAGCGCAATGTGATTTTGCCATTGTGCGGATTAGTAATCCTAAAAACGGGAATCCGACATTCATGGAGTCAGGAGGCATGCAGCATGGTGGTCCGGGCTCGGAAGGAAGCATAACTGATCGTGAGGAGTTTACATATCTGCCCATTTCTCTGCAATATCGTCCTTACACTGCCGATTCAAAATTTGTGCGCCGCGAATCTCTAGGAGGAGATATGATTGAGGTGACAGAGAATGGTACCAGAAAACTTGTAAAGGAGAATCGTTCGTATTTCGATGAGACGGGAATCATTACGAATGAAAGTCATTTGGATCTTCTGCTGAATACGGCGTCTTCTGCTGAAAAAGTTATTGCAGTTATAGATATGTCGAACCCAATGGTTTTTAATGAATTCGAGAATGAGGTCGATGCAATCCTGGTGGGATTCGGAGGGAACAGGGCTGCCAATGTGCCCGACAAAGCATTCCTGGAAATTATTTCCGGCCAGGTTGAACCATCCGGGCTGTTGCCGCTTCAAATGCCTGCGAATATGGAGACTGTTGAGGCGCAATTCGAGGATGTACCGCGGGATATGGAATGTTATGTCGATTCCGAAGGAAATACGTATGATTTTGCTTTTGGATTGAACTGGAGCGGGGTAATCGACGATGAGCGAACTGCAAAGTATAATGTTCCTCCGGTTGCAGGCGAGCCACCTGTCAGTATGAAATAAAGTTAAATTCAATAGCCTTTAGTCGCCTTTTGCGAAAAACAAAAAAGCTAAAACAGATTCAATCAATTTTTAATAGTTTTGAAGCGGTGATGAAGTCGAATTCAAAATAAATATTTCATACTCAAAAAATGAATAATAAAATCAAAATTATTTTTACAATTATCTGTTTATCATTTGCAGGTTTTCAGGGCTTTTCACAGAACAGTGACGAAGTGTATATGTTTTCCTTTTTCCAGGGAAACGGCGAGAATGGCCTGCACCTGGCTTACAGTTACGACGGAATGACCTGGGAGGCATTGAATAACAATGAGTCGTTCTTAACGCCGCAGGTGGGCAACGACAAACTCATGCGCGACCCGTGCATCATTCCAGGTCCCGACGGCAAATACCACATGGTGTGGACCGTGAGCTGGAACGAAAAAGGAATCGGGTACGCCAGTTCGGAGGATTTGATCAACTGGTCGGAGCAAAAATACATTCCGGTGATGGAACACGAACCCAGGGCCCGTAATTGCTGGGCACCGGAGGTTTTTTACGATGACGCATTGGAAAAGTACATCATTTTCTGGTCAACCACCATTCCCGGCCGGTTCCCGGAAAGTGCATCCACCGGCGACGATGATTACAACCACCGCATGTATTACGTCACTACCAAAGATTTTGAAACCTTCAGCGAAAAACAACTATTCTATGATAAAGGTTTCAATGTAATTGACGGCACGCTGGTGAAGGAAGACGGAAAATACATTCTTTTCCTGAAAGATGAAACGCGGCACCCGGCTGAGAAAAACATTCGCGTTGCCACCAGCAATCAGCTTACGGAAGGTTACAGCAAACCTTCTGAAGCTATCACCGGCGATTACTGGGCCGAAGGACCAACTCCGGTAAAAATTGGCGAACATTGGGTGGTGTATTTCGATAAATACGTTGATCATAATATGGGAGCTGTGCGCTCATCCGACCTCGAAAACTGGGAAGACATTTCCGCCCAGGTGCACTTCCCGGAAGGGACGCGGCACGGAACGGTTTTTAAGGTGCCGGAAAGTGTACTGAAAAACTTGAAATCAATTCATTAAAATAAAAATACATTGACAGAAATAGGCAAAATAAATACCCTGAACGTAGTTCGGGAAACGGAAAACGGGGTTTACCTCGATGGCGAAAACCTGGGCGAAATTTTAATGCCCCGTAAATTTGTGACAGATACCATTAAGGCAAACAACGAGGCAACGGTGTTTGTCTATACCGATTCAGAGGATCGGCTGGTTGCAACAACTGAAACGCCCCATGCAAAAGTTGGGGACTTTGCTTTGTTAAAAGTG
>JBNJDH010000466.1:0-2872 GCA_051744695.1 Bacteroidota bacterium
AAGACCTGGAGGAAGAGCGGACGCATATTGAATTCGAGTGAAAGCCCATTTCATAGAGTTCACTCAATTGGAAGGTTCCGGCTATGTTTCCTAACATGATGACAGCGAACAGAAGGCACAACCCGCCGAGCCCTGTCAGCAGTAATGATTGAAATGCTGCTTGCCGCGATTTCTCCAGGTGGTGGTCAAATCCGATGAGCAGAAAACTCAGGATGCTTGTCAGCTCCCAGAAGATGAACAACACCAGCAGGTTATCCGCGAAGACAAGGCCCAGCATGGCCCCCATAAATAAAGTAAGATAACTGAAAAAACGCGTACGACCTGTACTCCCGGCCATATAAAAGGATGAATAACCCAGCACCAGTCCGCCAATGCCACTGACCATCAGACCAAAAATAAGGCTCAGGCCATCGATCCTGAAAGCGAATTCGATTTCGGGTAAAATGCTGAACAGGGGGCCGACAATTACAGCAGTCTCCTTTGGCAGGGTGAGGAACAAAACGGCCAAAACACCAAATAAAAGAAAAGGGATGAGCGCAAGGATCCGCCCCAGATAACTTTTAAATAAGGGTTTTAACAGCGGGACCCCGATTCCTGCCAGAAAAATGATGCCAATAAGAATGATCGAAAATTGCTCCATGGGGCTCTGCTCACGTAAGGGTTAAATTTCCCCGGGTTTACACAAACGTTTCTTTTTCTTTGCGGTGTGGCCGCATTTTGCGCATTCAAATTTATGGGAAGGTTTGCTTTCTTTTTCCTTTCCGCTTTTACATTTTTTGCTGCCCATTACTCCCTTTTGATTTCCATCTCCTGATGTTTCAGGTTGATGTGGATTGTGTATTTCTTTTTCAAGTACATGGACAGTTTTTCGGCGCAATAGACTGACCTGTGCTGACCTCCTGTACAACCAAAACTAAACATCAAATGTTTAAAGCCTCTTTCTATATATTTGGATACCGATTGGTCGGCCAAAGAAAACACATTTTCCAGAAAATGACTCATTTCATCTTCTTTTTCAAAAAAGGCGATCACTTCCGGGTCGTGGCCGGTTTTATCTTTGTATTCCTCATATTTCCCGGGATTGTGAATGCACCGGCAATCGAATACAAAGCCGCCGCCGTGTCCGGAATAATCAACGGGAATGCCTCTTTTGTATGAAAAACTGGCGATGGTCACCGTCAGGGCAGGTGGTTGACTGATGGCTTTGAGTTTTTCTGAGCGGGTGACCTGGTCCAATGCATCCATGAGGGCTGGCAGTTTCACCGGCAAATGTGCATGTTCCAGCAGGTATTTCAGGTTTTCCAGGGCATAAGGAATGCTTTTGAGGAAGTGCTCCTTTTTTTCATAAAAACCTCGAAAACCATAAGCGCCCATGGCCTGCATGATTCGTATGAACACATAGCCGTGAAAGTAATTCCGGAATTCTTCCTCATTCACGTTGATGTGTTTTTTCAGTTCACCGAGGTAATGCTCCAGAAGCTCTTCCCTGATCTCATGAGGCAGGTCTGCTTTGGCATCATAGAGAAGGGAAGCCAGATCGTATTGCAGAGCGCCCTTTCGTCCTCCCTGGTAATCGATGAAGGCCGGGCCGTTATCGGTGACCATGATGTTGCGCGACTGAAAATCGCGGTAAAGAAAATAGTTACAATCGGTTTGCCGCAAATAATTGGCAAATGCGTTGAAATCGTCCTCCAGCAATTGCTCATCGAAAGGTATATGGGCCAGTTTCAGAAAGTAGTACTTGAAATAGTGAAGGTCCCAGAGCATTGATTGTTTGTCGAAACTATGGCGGGGATAACAAAGAGAGAAATCCAGTCCTTTGCTTCCTTCCACTTGAAAACGGACCAGCAATTCCAGTGCTCTTTTGTAGAAGTCGATGATTTCGCCGGGAATATGTTCACCGGATCTGGAAGTGGACAACCAGTCGTACAGGGTGGTGTTTCCAAAGTCTTCAAGTAAGTATGAGGTGGTGTCCTGCGAGATTCGGTATATTTCAGGGACTGGCAATCCTATGGACCGGAAATACCGGCTGAATTCAATAAAGGCCCTGTTTTCTTTCTTATCGGGATTGGTTGCCCCCAAAGCATGGCGGGAGGCTCCGGCAATTCGGTAATATCGCCTGTCGGAGCCCGATAACGGGAGAGGTGTGAAGCTTTCTGCTTCTTCCCCTGCCCATTGGGCAAATTCTTTTTCCAGTTGTCTTTGATATGTCTCTTTCAAATTGGTCTCTATTTAAAAAAGTGAGAATGGGAAAATCTGACTATATCGCATCCAGGCAAACAGAACCACAAACACGAGGGAAGGCAACAGGTCCGTCACTTTAATTTTTGCCAGGTTGAGGATGTTAATTCCCAGACCGATCAGTAAAACGCCACCTGTGGCGGTAAGTTCGTTAACCACCGATTCGGCGAAAAAATTTCCCAGCCACATGGATATAAGCGTGATGCCTCCCTGATAGATCAATAACGGTATCACCGAAAACAAAACTCCGATGCCCATGGCAGCAGCCAGGGCCGTGGATGAAAATCCATCAAGCACCGATTTGGTGATGAGCAGTTCGGGACCGCTTCCTACACCTTCTTCTATGGCACCCAAAATGGTTAGCGATCCCATGCAAAATAACAAAAAAGCCGTGATCAGTCCTTCGGTAAATTGCTCATCCTTGAAGCGCAACCGTTTTTTTATGGTTTCCGATAAACTCTCGATGCGCTCTTCCAGTTTGATGGCACCGCCGGTGATGCCGCCAAACAGCAGGGAAAGAACCACCACGATGATCCACTGGCTCTCGAGAAACATGCTGATGCCAAGGCCGATGGTGAAGAGCCCGATGCCGTGAAAAACAACCGTCACAACCCGTCTGGGAAGCCGGTGC
>JBNJDH010000467.1:0-2869 GCA_051744695.1 Bacteroidota bacterium
GTCACAGACTTCGCCCAGCGGGGTCACAGACTTCGCCCAGCGGGTGTCCTAATGACCTATCGACCTACCGACCTACTGACCTGCCGACCTACTGACCTATCGACCTACTGACCTACTGACCTACTGACCTACCGACCTACTTGCCTACTTGCCTAATTGCCTACTTGCCTAACCTCCTACATGTCTTCCAACAGCGGCTTCACCCTTTTCCAGAAACTTTCTTCAATCAACCGGGCGCTGCCGGCCATGGCGGCCGATTCCTGCAAATACGAAGTCAGCACCACCACGTCAAATCCTTCTTTTTTCAGGGATTCATCAAGAGAGGGGCCGAAAAGCTCAAAGGCGTTGGAGATGTTTCCGCCAATTACCAATACTTCAACCCCAAATTTTCTGATCCAGGGTTCAAGCAATTCAACCAACCTTGAGCCAAAATCGTGAAAAACCTTCTTTGCAGCGTCTTCTGTCTTCGCAGCTTCAGCAATTTCCCTGGCACCGGTCACTTGGTTACCGGTCATTTTGTTATAGCGATCAACCAGTCCACGGGTTGAAAAATAATCGTCAGCCGTTCCACCGTCAAAAGGTAAATGATAGAGACACCCCATTTCAGGAACCTCATTGCCTTTGACCACCGGCAACCCTTCTTTCAAAAAAGCCGAGCCAAATCCTGTTCCCAGGGTAATGCACAAAGACCTGGAAAAACCTTTTGCATTGCCCAGCCAATCCTCCCCAATAGCAAAAGCCGTGGCATCATTGATAAAACGAACAGGAAACTCATCCGGAAGTTCCAAAAAATCGCGAAGCGTTTTGGACACGTCCACGCCGTAAAGATGCTCATATTTCTGATTAGCGCCTGTAAACAAGGGAATACCTTTAACGTAATCAAAAGGACCGGGCATAGCAAAGCCAATGCCTTCTACATTTTGCCGGCCGGCTTTATCCATTGTCTCCTGCAGTGTTTTTCCCCAGATGCCCAGTATTTCTCCCGCAGGAGCATGGTTATCAAGATCATGTTCCGCCAGGGTGTCTTTCAGGAGGGTTTGACCGTTTACATCACAGGCGGCACAACTCACATGGCTGCCCCCTATATCCACTCCGATTGCTGCATGGTTCATAACTTATTTGTTTTTGGTTAACACGATTAACGTTGAATGCTGATTGAATAAGTGAACTTGTCGGCGCGGTAAATGCCCCGGTTGTATTCAATGGGTCGGTTTCCGGCATCATACACAAACCGCTCTCGCACGAGAACAGGCTCTCCCTTTGGGATACGAAGCCGTTTTGAGGTTATTGTAGTAGCCCGCCGGGATTTAATTCGTTCTTCCGAAAGCGAAGGCACCACATGATGATCCTGTTCAAGGACGTCGTACAACGGGCGGGTAAAGTCTTCGTTTTCACTGAGACCGGTGCGGGGATGAAAATAGCTTTCAAAAAAGACAAAAGGTCCCTCATCATCACCTCTGAGCCTGCTTAATTTAAGCACAAGGGCATCTTCCGGAATCTGAAAAAAACCTCCCGCTTTCTCTCCTGCTTTTTCCCAATTGGTAAACAATTCATAGTTATGAAAATGTACACCCTGCTCATTCATTTCCTGGGTGAAACTATGCCATTGCTGAAGACGGGTCACTACATCATTTCCGGCGACTTTGGTGCCGATGCCTTTGCGACGGACAAGCAGACCCTCATATTCCAGTTTGTTGGTGGCCTGCCGGAGAGTATTACGGGAAATGCCCAACCTTTTGGCCAGATCCACTTCCCGGGGAAGCAATCCACCATCCCGGTAAGGAGGTTCTTTTATCAGGGCCCGTAGCATGTTTTCAACCTGCGCATGCAAAGGCACGGGACTGTTGTGATCAACTTTCAGCTCCATACAATCCAACTTTGTTCAAACATATGAACAAATATAAAACTATTCAAGGAATTTAACACAAAAAAACGGGATAACATTTCTGCTATCCCGTTTATATTTTTCTGAGAATGTGCCGTTAATCAGAACGGAAACCCATCCCCTTCGTCGCTTTCAGGCGGCAAATCGTCCAATTGATCAGGCATGGGGGCATCAACCGGTCCGCCGGAGCCTTGATCATTGCCACCACCCACTTTTTCAATTCGCCAGGCATCCAGATTGGTGAAATAGTTGACCCGGCCGTTTTTCTCCCATTTTTTGCCACGAATGTTGAAATTAACCTTTACCTCATCGCCAATATTAAAAGGGTCAAGTATGTCAACTTTATCCTGGGTGGCCTGAAACTTAATCATATCCGGCCATTCAGGACGACGTTCGTTGGGAACTTCAATCACAAATTCCCGCTTTTTAAATTTATCCGAAACCTGTACGGTGTCTTCTTTTACGATCAGTTTTCCTGTTAGTTCAAAACTCATAAACTACGTAAGTATGTTATTCAACAACAATTTTTTCAATCCGGTCGCCTTGTTCGATCTCATCGATCACATCAAGTCCGTCGACAACTTTGCCAAAGACGGTATGCTGCCCGTCCAAATGGCTTGTATTATCGCGGTTATAGCAAATAAAAAACTGCGAACCACCTGTATCACGCCCTGCATGAGCCATACTCAACACGCCGCGGTCATGATATTGATTGCCACCGTCAAGCTCACAGGGAATGGTATACCCGGGGCCCCCGCTTCCGACTTTCGGATCGCTCATGTCTATCGAGTAAGGGCATCCGCCCTGTATGACAAATTCAGGGATCACACGGTGAAAGGCCAGTCCGTCATAGAATTTGCTCCGGGCAAGCATCAGGAAATTTTCCACGGTCTTGGGCGCATCATCAGGAAAAAATTCCACGGTCATGTTCCCTTTGGATGTATGAATAATTGCTTTTTCCATATATCAATGTTTATTGTTTTT